>CAYUZM010000022.1:0-12880 GCA_964449665.1 uncultured Solibacteraceae bacterium | reverse complement strand
GGTGCAGGGTGCCGGTCCGGGGAGGGTGGGGGGGTAAGGGTCGGAAATTGAACCAGGGTGGCCCGGGGTGTGGGCGTGGGGTGGTTCCGGGGAGGATGAGGGTGCGGCCTCCGGGGAAGGGGGGGTGGAAGGCGGCGGGATCGTTGGGCGGCGAGGGTCAGGAGAACGCGGTGTCGTCGGCGATGGAGAAGATCACCAAGGCTGTGGCGGCTTCGTTGAAGCCAGGAGCGCCGGAAGGCAAACCTGCGGGCAAGCCTGCGAAGGGTAAAAAAAAGAAGTAGCCGCGGTTATGTATTGAGCAGGAATCGCGTGAATTCGTTCTCGCCGTGCACGTCGGTAAGCCGCATGTCGCGGCCTTGGTAGAAGTAGGTCAACTTCTCATGGTCGAGACCGAGCAGGCGCAGAATGGTCGCGTTCGCGTCATGGGCGACCATCGGACTTTCGACGGCGCGAAGGCCAAACTCGTCGGTCGCGCCCAAGACGCGTCCGCCCTTCACGCCCGCGCCGGTGAACCACATGCTGAAGGCGTAGGGGTGATGGTCGCGGCCGTTCTTGCCTTCGGCGAGCGGCGTGCGTCCGAACTCGCTGCCCCAGATGACAAGAGTCGAATCGGACAGCCCACGCGCGCGGGGATCCTTTAGAAGACCTGCAATGCGCTTGTCGGTCGTGGCGGCCATCTTGTTGTGCGAGCCGGTGAGGTCGCTGTGCGCGCCATCCCAATCGTCGCCGAGGTGGGTGCCTGAGTAGAGATGGATGAATCGCACGCCGCGTTCGACGAGGCGGCGCGCGAGCAAGCACTTGCGGCCGAAGTCGTCGGAGAGCCCTTCGCCGATGCCGTATAAACGCTTGGTGGCTTCGGTTTCACTGCTGATATCGACGGCGTCGGGCGCCTCGGATTGCATGCGAAAGGCGAGTTCATAGGAGGCGAGGCGCGCTTCGAGGTCGCTGTCATAAGGACGCTCGGCGAGGTGTTGGCGGTCGAGGTCGCCGACAAGATCGAGCGTGGCGCGTTGCGTGGCGTTGCTGATGCCTTCCGGGTTGGCAAGATCGAGCACGGGGCTCTTGCCGCCGCGGAACATCGTGCCTTGGTAGACCGCAGGTAGGAAACCCGCGCCATAGCCCTGAGGGCCGCACTTCATCGCTCCGTCGGTCATGACAACAAAGGCGGGAAGGTTCTGATTTTCCGAGCCCAGTCCATAGACGGCCCATGAGCCGAGACTGGGGCGCCCGGGAAACTGCGAACCGGTGGCGTGCAGATACATCGCCGGCGCGTGATCGAATGCGTCTCCATGACAGGAGCGAACAAGCGCAAGCTCATCAGCATGCGAGGCTATGTTCGGAAAGAGATCGGAGATCTCGATGCCCGATTGGCCATGCTTGCGGAAGGCCCAGGCGCTGCCGCGCGCAAGCGCTTTGGTGAAGTCGATGCGGCTGGTCTTGAGGCCCTTCACGAAGCTGGCCGGGAGCGTTTGGCCGGAGAGGCGGGCGAGTTCGGGCTTGGGGTCCCAGGTGTCAACGTGACTCACGCCGCCGTGCATGTAGAGGTAGATCACGGCCTTCGCGCGCGCCGGTTGCGGAGGAGCCTTGGGCGCGAGCGGACTGCCCGCGGCGAAGGTGGCGGGCAGCAGCGACGAGGCGGCGACGGCGCCGAAGCCGCGTCCGGCGGCGGCGAGAATTTCGCGGCGTGACCTAATCGACATAGAGAAACTCGTTTAAGTTTAGTAGCGCGCGGATCAGTTCGGTGAGCGCGGCAATGCGGCCGCCGGAGGCTTGGCTTTGCGAGGCCAGGAAAGTGGCGGCGCGGCTGATCTCATTGGGGCGGGGTTCGCGCGCGAGCACCTGTTTCCAGGCGGCGCGAATGGCCGCTTCGTCCGTTGGGTTGGCCGCCGACAGCTTCGCCGCAAGCGCGCCGGCGCGTTCCATCGTGAACGATCCGTTGAACAGCGAAAGCGACTGCGGGGCGGTGGTGCTGGATTCGCGGCGCGAGCAGGTGAGCATGGAGTCCGGCGCGTCGAACACTTCCATCAACGGCATGCGGAAGGTGCGCTTCTGGATCATGTAGAGACTGCGCCGGGCATATTCGGTGGCGTCCGCGGTCAGCACCCAGGCGTCGTCGGGGCGTTGCGTGAGAGTGGCTTTCTCTTCGGGCGTGAGCGGCGGGACAACGGGACGGCCGCCGGCTTTGGGATTCAGCGCGCCGGTCGCGGCAAGCACGGAGTCGCGAACTTCATCGGCGTTCAGACGGCGGCGTGAGAAGTGGGACAACAGCAGGTTCGCGGGGTCGTGGCTAACCGATTCACTCGACGGATTCGAATTCTGGCGATAGGCGGCGGAGTTCATGATGACGCGATGAAGCTGCTTGACCGACCATCCGCTTCCGGCGAACTCCGACGCCAGCCAGTCGAGCAGTTCGGGATGCGTGGGTTTGCCGCTGCGGGTGCCGAAGTCGCTGGGCGTGGAAAGAAGTCCCCGGCCAAAATGATATTGCCAGACGCGATTCACCATGACGCGCGCGGTGAGCGGATTCTCCGCGTTGGCGATCCACTTGGCAAGCGCGGCGCGGCGACCGGTGGTGGGCATGAGCGGGATGGGCCCGGTGGATTCGCGCTTCTCGGCGGGAGGGGGCACGTCGCCGCCCCCTAAAACGGTAAAGAAGCCGGGCTGAACTTCGCGCTCAGGCCGCGAACCACGAGAGGGTAGAAATGTTCTGGGCGCGACGTTCCACGAATCGGCGATGCCGCAGGCGAAGGGTTTTGATTGGTAGTTTGCGTACATGCGAACAAGTCCCTTCTCGATCTCGTGGAGGCGCGCGGTCTCCTCGGATGTCATGCACGCGCGGACTTCGTCATCCGAAGGAGCTCCGCCCGTTCCCTGGGAACGCAGCTTGTCTTTGCAGCGCGCCTGCACGGCGCGGATCTGTTCGCCAATCTCGCGCAGCTTCCATTCACGGACGCTTTCGCCGACATCGAACCCAAGCGATGCCAGGCGATTCAGCGCAATCTTCATCTTGACCGCGGGCGCGAAGTTGGCGCGGACGCGATAGTAGTCCTCTTGTGAGATGGGATCGAACTTGTGATCGTGACAGCGCGCGCATCCGGCGGTAAGACCGAGGAAGACGGCGGAGGTGGTGTCGGTGTAGTCGGTGGGAGTCTCCGCGCGATGGTGGTCTGCCTGCGCGGGAAAGAGGTCGCGATGGGGGGCAACGCGGTACGGCCCCGTCCCCGGGTGTGCAACGGGGTTTGCTGGGAACAGCTCGTCACCGGCGATCTGCTCGCGAATGAAGCGGTCGTATGGTTTGTCGTCATTGAAAGATTGGACGACCCAATCGCGGTAGCGCCACGCATCATGAATGTAGCTGTCGAGTTCGAAACCGGCGGTGTCGGAGTAGCGCACCAGATCGAGCCAGTGGCGCCCCCACTTTTCTCCATAGTGCGGCGACGCGAGAAGTTTGTCGATCAACTTCGGCCAGGCGTCGGCGGATTGGTCTTCGGTGAACTCCCGGACTTGTTCGATCGTGGGAGGCAGCCCCAAGAGGTCGAGATACGCGCGGCGGACAAGGGCGCCGGGTGCGGCCGGAGCCGATGGGTTGAGCGATTCCGATTTCAGTTTTTCGAGAATGAACTCGTCGATCTCGTTGCGTGCCCATGTATTTCCGGAACGCGGCACAGCGGGCTTCACAACTCTTTGAAACGACCACCATGTTGTGCCGGGCGCGGCTGGCGCGGCAGCGGACCGCGGCCATTGAGCCCCTTGATCGATCCAGCGGCGGAGCGTATCCGCTTCGGCGGCGGTGAGGGGCTTCGCGGGTGGCATCGCCAGCTTGCCTTTACGCTCAACGGCTTCGATGAGCTTGCTCTCCGACGCTTTTCCCGCTACAAGTGCGGGACCGCGCGAGCCGCCTTTGATGGCCGCTTCGCGCGTACTCAAGTCAAGGCCCGACATGGCAAGCGCCGGCGAGTGGCACTGGCTGCAGTTGGCCTGGAGAATCTCCACCGCCTTCGCCGAATCCGCATCCGCGGCGCTTACGGCGGCCGCAAGCGCAAGTGCCAAAGCGAAGATTCTCACGTTCCACAACAAAGCCATATTGGTCGTCCGCACGCTACTGGTTAGACCGAGTATAAACTCACACGGCCGCCACCGGAGGGCGGCGTTTGATAACGTGTTCCGTTAGCGTCAAGAGAGGACTGGAACGAATCGATGAAACTCACTCATGTGCTATTGACCGCCTTGTTGCTGTCCGGTTGCGCCGCGCCGCCACCGGCGGAAGAGAAGAAAGCGGAGCCGGTAGCCCCACCGCCGGCGCAGGCGGAGTTGCTGGGAAGCGACAAGACGTGGGGCAATACGGAAGGCCCGGCGGTGGATTCGAAAGGAACGCTGTACTTCACTTCTCGCGGAACCTACAAAGGCATCGTGTCGTGGAACGAGAAGGACGGATTCAAGCAATATCTTGCCGTGGCGACCGGCGCGGGACCGGGCGGACTGTGGATCGACGATGCGGACAACATCTTCGTCACGGCGACCGATGAGCGGCAGATCTTGAAGGTGTCGCCCCAAAAGAAGGTTTCGGTGGTGGCGTCGAAGTTCGAGGCGGACCCCAAAGTGGCGAAGGGGCCGAACGATCTTGTGCTTACCAAAAACGGCACGATTTACTTCACAGACCCGAACGGCTACGACGGAACGGCTCCCAACGGGACTGTCTATGTCACCGATGGCGCCAAGACCTCCGTGTTCAGTTCGGAGATCACGGGACCAAACGGCATTGGCCTCAGCCCCGATGAGAAGACGCTCTATGTGTCGCACAACATCAACGCCGACACGTCGAAGATCGTGCGCTGGGCGTTGAACGAGGACGGCACGCATGGGCCGATCGCCGAGGTGGCAACCGTGAAGCCGTGCATCGCCGATGGGATCGCGGTGGACAAAGAAGGCGCGATGTGGCTGACCTGCTATTCGTATGGCACGGCCCACCGGATCGGCACGGATGGAAAAGTGCTCGCGACCATCACCACGGAACAGTAGGCGCTGACGAGCGTGAAGTTCGGACGCGCGGGCGCGGAGACGACGCTATTCTTCAGCAGCTCGGACATGGCCCGCGTCACCGGCTACGTCTACCGGGCCAAGGTGCAGGTACCGGGCTTGCGCTAACGCGCGCCCGCGCGGCGCGCGTGAAAGCAGAATCGTCCAAGAAATGCAACGTATTTTGCTAGATGCGCTCTCGTGAAATGGAAAAAATAGGGATCGTCAAATTCACGGCGTCCCTATGAAACTCACTCGCATCTTACTCGCCTCGGCCGCGCTTCAACTGCTGCCGTTTGCCTGGGCAGTCGACATCCAGCAGTATCATCGCCACGACTTCACGTTTCGCGCCAGCGTGAGCGGCAATCCGTTCGACGTGACGTTGTCGGCCGAATTCGTGGGGCCGAACGGCGTACATCTGAACGTTCCCGGCTTCTATGACGGCGACGGGACGTGGAAGATCCGGTTCTCGCCAACCGAAGTGGGCGCGTGGTCGATGACCACGTCGTCAAGCGTGGCGGCATTGAACGGGCAGAAAGAATCCTCGATCAACTGCACACCCAACCGCCATGCGAATATTCACGGCGGGCTGGAGGTGGACCCAGGCCACCCCTACCACTTCCGCTATCAGGACGGCACGCGCTACTTCCTGCTCGGCTACGAAGCCGACTGGCTGTGGGGCGCGGGGGCGCTGGACCCGCAGCGGAAACTGATGCACACGCTGATCGATCAGATGGCGAACCGCGGATTTAACCACGTGCTGGTGAACATTTTCGCGTACGACACGGGCTGGAGCCCGGGCCGCAAGCATGAGTGGGACTTCGGCCCCCCGGACATCTATCCGTGGGAGGGCAGCAACGAAAAGCCCGACCACAAAACGCTGAATCCGCAGTTCTTCAAGATCTACGACGGAATGATGGACGCCCTGCAGGAGAAGGGCATCGTGGCGCACATCATGCTGAAGGTCTATAACAAGCGCGTAAACTGGCCCGCCAAGCATAGCGCCGAAGAGAAGAAATTCTTCCGCTATGTAACCGCGCGCTACCAGGCTTACTCGAACGTCGTGTGGGATTTTGCCAAGGAGTCTTACAACGAGAAGGACGAACTGCTGCAGCAGTCGCTGATCGACTACGTGCGCGGCCTGGACGCCTACCGGCGGCTGATGACGGCGCATGACGACGATCTCTATACGTGGACGCCCTCGCTCAACCGGAACCTCGACTTCCGCACTGATCAGCAGCATAGCGATTGGGCCGAGATGATCGCGTTTGACCGGGCCATTCGCGCGTACCCCGTGGTGAACAGCGAGTTTGCCTACGAACGTGGCGTCGACAAGATGCCCACCTACCGCACTGAGCACGACTGGCAGGAGCAACTGCATCGAGGTTATCTCGTCTACATGGCGGGCGGCTACGGCGTGTATTACTACCACAACACGGCGTGGGACGTGTTCCGGCCGGAGCCGGAAGCTCCCGGCATGAAGCCGTTTCAGCTCCTGGCCACAACGCTCGCTTCCCTGCCCTACTGGCGCATGGAACCCATGAATCACCTGGCCGTGGGCGGACCGTGTCTGGCGCTGCCGGGCGACACATACGCGTTCTATGTCAAGGGCACGCAACTCGTGGCAAACCTGAGCGCTCTGGAGAACCCCGCAACGGCGACCGCTGAATGGGTGAATACGTGGACAGGCCAGCGAGAGAAGGCGCAGTTGAATGGCGCGCAGCCGGTGAAGCTCAAGAAGCCGGAATCGTTCCAAGCCGCGCCGGCATTGCTGATTGTGAAGCGCGGCGAACGTTAGGCCGGATGATGGCTTGCCGTAGCCTGCCATCGATCGGAGTCGCCAGGCTGGAACTGACGGGCTACCTATAAGGAAGCGCCTTCCGCGCGCTTCACAGAAATGCGGAAATCGCTCCCGACTCGCGTGGACTCAGACCGGACTGCCACTCAGACCGGACTGCCACTCAGACCGGACTGCCACTCAGACCGGACTGCCACTCAGGCGGGATTGCCAAAGACACGGCAGGCGGTCCCGCATAGAATGTTGCGCTTGTCGTCGTCGCCGATGGCAAGCCGGATAATCTTCGACATTTCGATGTCGAGGTTCTCCGGCAAGTCTGACCCGGCCATGAGACGCGTGCTCGGCACACGTTGCACGACTTCCAGAACCTGGTGCGGCATCAGACTCGACAATTCGAGATAGATATTCTGGAACAGCGTGGCGGCAACGATGGCTTCGCCCAGAAAGATGCCACCGCCGCCGCAATGCGCCAGGATGATCGTGAGTTCGGTATAGCGCTGGGCCGCCAGCAGATACATCGAAGGCAGCGAGAACGGAATCCCCGTCCCCGTGTGCACGATGAGCGGCATTCTGTTCTCAATGGCGGTTTCAAACAGAAATGCACTCGATTCCAGCAGCGGATTGAGGCCCTGATATTGGGGCTGAAATTTGAGCGCGCCGAAGCCGTACTGCTCGCGGCAGCGGCGTACCTCGTCGCGATAGACCTGTTCGGGAACAAACGGGTTTAGGCACGCTGCGCCGATGAATCGTCCGGGATAGTCGCGAATGGCGGCGCCGATCTCGTCGTGCTCGGCGCGGTAATCGTCCACGACGGGGAACGGAATCGCCACCGCGTGCTTCACACCGAACTGGTCCATGGACCCCACAATCTCTGCCGCGTGATGCCTGCGTCCGCTGTGGCGTGCGGTGCCGATGTGCGTGTGGGTATCGAAGATCGTGAATCCGTCTCTCATGATGTGCGAGCCAGTTTCACGCGCCCGTTACTTCTCGAACCAGATTGAAGAAGCCTTTCTTCCGTTCGGTATTGATGCCCCAGTTGACCGGAGGACATTGATAGCCGTCGGAGTAATCGCTCGCTCCGGGATCGAAGTAGCCCCAGGAGGCGTACTCGGAGATGGCGGCCATCATGTTGTTCTCTGGTTTGTCGAAATCGAAGTGGTCGTCTTCGTTGAACAGAATCGGCATCGGGCGGTAGCCGTCGACGGCGCGCGTCAGCCGCACCATCTCGGCAATCCGTTTCGGCTCTTTCACGCCGTTGCCGTGCACAAGCAGGAAGTCGGATGTCTTCACGACATTGGGAAGCGGAATCGCATTGCCGCCATAGGAAGTGCCCGTCAGCAGGCGCCTGCCCTTGCGGTTCATGCCTTTCACCAACTCGATCAATTCGTGAATGCGCGCCGGCTTGAGGATTTCGTGATCGTAGGCGCGGACGTTGGTCTCGTTGTTCACCTCGACGAGGATGTTGCGATAGTCGCGGTCGAGCAGCCAGTTGGTGGCGTTCTCGACGGCGCGGCGGACGGCGGCTTCGTCTTTCACGCGCTGGTCCTGGCCGAAGTAGAAGTAGCCCACGATAGCGGCCATGCCGAGTTGGTCGGCGCGGTTGAGGATGCGTTCCAACCGGTTCATGTAATCGGGAAGAAGCGAACCATCGGGCGCGATACCCGAGGTGTCCCACGGCTGGTTCCGCGAGTAACCTTCCGGGCTGCCGCCTTGCAGATTAATGGTGAAACTCAGCACGCCATGCTTCTTCCATTCGGGCATGGCGGCGATGAATTCGCGCACGTTGCGTTCGGCGTCCCACTTCTTCGTGTCGGGATAGGCCCACTTTTTTGCCGTCTCGGGATTTCGGTCGTCGAAGATGCCCTGCACCATGCGCGTGTTCATGAGCAGGCCTTCGATCTTATGGCCTTTGTAAGTGCGGCCCTTGTAAGTGGGCTTGCCGTTGATGAAGAACTGATCGCCGCGAATCGATACCGCGGTCTTGCGGGCCGCGGCCGGCAACAGGGCCGGAACCGCCGCCATTGTGAGTAGGGAACGTCGGGTAATCATTAGAATTTGAAACTCAATGCGAATTGGATGACACGGGCCGAGCGAGCGGATGTAACCTGGCCGAGACGGGTATTTACCTGGTTGCCCGCGGCGTCGAAGCGGGCGGTGGAATCGACTCCGGCGAACTGGGTGTGATTGAACATGTTGTAGAACTCGCTGCGGAACTGAATGATACGCGATTCCGAGAAGACCGGAAAGTTCTTGAACACGGAGATGTCCCAGGCGTTGATGCCGGGACCACGGAATACGTCCTTGGGAGCGTTGCCCAAATCGCCGCGCGCCGGGCGGGCGAACACGGTGGGATCGAACCAGCGGCTGTATGTGCGCTCGCCAAAGGGAAGCGCGGCGCGATCGCGAACATTCACGCGATTGCCGTCGCCGCCGCCGGTGAGATCGGCGTTGTCGACCGTGGTAAAGCCAACGCCGGTGGGAAAGCCGCTGGCCAGCGAGCCGAACCCGGCAATCTGCCAGTTGTCGGCCACGATCTTCACCGTGCGGTGATCCACATACCGGCTCAACTTAGGCACGTCGTAGCTGAAGTTGATGGCCAGAATGTGCGTTTGGTCGTAGCCGGCCTTGCCGTAAAGGAATTCGCGGGCGCTGCGGAAGACCGGCATGTTCGCGGGCGTGTCGGAGAAGTTCATGGACTTGGAGTAAGTCCACGCTCCTCCGAATTGCAGTCCGTTGCTGAAGCGCCGGGTAACGGTGGTTTGCAGCGAGTTGTAATTGGAGATGCCCGAGTTTTCCAGCGCGCTGATGCCCTGATAACCCGTGTAGGGCAGCAGGAACGTATCGGGCAGCGGACGGCCGGGGCTAGTGGGGTCCTGCGCCCACGACTGGAATCGTGTGCCGTATGGCATGGTGTTGAGGTTGCGATTCTGTCCGAGATGGAGCCCGCGATTACCTACGTAGGCAACGCTGACCACGGTGTCGAAGCCTACATTTTGTTGAATGTTGAGCGAGTAGTTGTAAACGCTCGCCGGGGTGTAGTTCAACTCGAACGCGCGCACGGTTCCAGGCGGGAAAAGAGAGCCCGCCGAGGAGTTGGCCGTGCCCCCGAATACGTTGTCAATCGAGTCGTAGTAGATGTTGGGTTGAACGACGATGGGGGGCACCGCGTTCACGGAGCTGTTGGCATAGGCGGAATTGATCTGCGTTTGCCACGTGATGCCGAAGCCGCCGCGGATGGCGGTTTTGCCGTCACCGAACACGTCGTAGGCGAAGCCGAAGCGCGGACCGGGTTTGACGCCAGGACGGTTTTGCCAGCCAGGAGGCGAGTTCGGGTCGCTGCCGAGCACCATGCCGTTGACCGGGTCGCCGACGCCGGGCACGAGTGCGCCGATGAGAACGGCGGGCACAAACTGGCCCGTGACTGGATTCTGGCCGGCCCGGCGGCCGGTGGTGTCGAAAGCAGGCCGGTAGAGTTGCACCGCTTTGGCTGGGTCGTAGCGTTCCTTTACCCAGGCGGCGCCTTCTTGTCCCGGCTGCAGACGCCATGGAGAAAACACCGACATACGCAAGCCCATTTCAAACGTGAGTCGCCGCGAGACCTTCCAGCTATCCTGCACGAAGAACTCAAACGTGTAGTTCTGGCCGCCGCGGAAGTTGCGCTTCGAAGATTCCGAATACGAACGGAAATTCCCAAGCGCGGCGTTCGCAAATGCAAAGTTGGCATCGCGCGGATTATTGGCGTCGGCGGTGAAGTCGAAGCAGCCGGTAAAGCAGCTTCCGGCAATGCCTTCGTCGCTCAAGTTGAATTCGTAGTACACGCCCGCTTTGAAGTTATGTTTGGCGCGGGTCCATGTGGTGTTGTTGCCGAAGGTCCAGCGCGTATCGCCCGCGTTAATCGGCCAGCGATTGTCGTAGCCGATAGTGGGCGCGCCGATGACGCCGCCGAACGTCATCACGGGGATGTAGTTGTCCGGGTTCGCGCCGGGGAAGAGCTGGCGGAGATTTGCCAAACCGCGCGCGGCCTTGAGTACGGGAGCGGCCTCCTCGGCCGACGGTTTGGGCGTGCCTTCGCCCATCACGCGGCCGCCGAAGACGAACTCGTTCAGCAAGCTGGCCGTAATCGTGCGCGTGTAGTTCAACACGATGCTCTTTTCGGTTTTGGAATAGTTGTTGTAATAGTGGTTCCAGTTGGAACTCCAGCCGGCGATCGCGGAATACCCCTTTGAGCTTTGCTTCCAATCGCGATAGCGTCCGCTCAGGCGGTCCTTGTCGGTGATGTTGTAGTCGACCTTCAATTGGTCCAGGCGCTTGGGTAGCTGGCGCACGTCCTGGAACTGATAGTTGTAGGCGCCCCGGCTGATGGAACGGTCGAGAAAATTCGGCTGCGGGAAGATGTTCAGCATCGCCTGGCCAAGCGGGTTGAGGCGGTTGGTGGGAATGATGTTGCCGGCAAACGGCTGCTGGGTATTGGGGTCGCGAACGACAATGAGCGAGTTGTTCTGATTGACGGTCTGCGAAAAATTGCCCTGCCGCTCAAGCGCCGTGGGCATGGTGGTCTGCAAAATTCCTTGGGGCTCCCTGGCGAGCCACTGCTCGTGCGCGTAGAAGAAGAACAACTTTTCACGGCTCTTGTTGAACAGCTTGGGAATCGTCAGCGGACCGCCGAGGGTGCCGGTGAACGTGTTGTACCGGTAGATGGGCTTGCGCAGACCGTTCAGATTGTTGAAGAAGTTATTCGCGTTGAACATTTCATGGCGTTTGAACCAGGAAGCGGTCCCGTGGTAGTCGCGCGTGCCTGACTTGGAGATGATCGAGACCTGAGCGCCGGCATTGCGGCCATACTCAGCCTGGAAATTGTTCACGAGAACCTTCACCTCTTCAACGGCGTCCATGCTGACGGCGGTGATGTTGACATTCACGTTATCCGAATCGCTGCCCACCAGGCCGTCGACGGAGACCGTGCTGTCGGTGGTGCGTAGCCCGCCGATATTCGGAGCCGAAGAGCCGATTTCACTGCCGAGCGAATTCGGATCGCTGTTCTGCGAAACGCCCGGCATGAGCCGGAGAAGCGACATCACATCGCGCCCGCGGGTGAGCATGGTGCTCATCTGCTTGGATTCGAGCATCGCGGAGTTTTCCGCGCTGGCCGTTTGCACGACGGCGCGGCTGGCGGTGACACTGATCACCTCGGTGGTCGCGCCCGGCTGCAGGGTAATCGTGCCGGCCGGGAAATACTCGTTCGAAGCAATGACCAAACCCTTGCGTTCCACCGACTGGAACCCTTGCATGCCGACACGAAGCGTATACGTGCCCGCGGGAATGCCAGGCAAGGTAAAGTTACCGCTTTCCGCCGACGCCGTTTTGCGGGTATCGCCGGTGAGTTCACTTGTGAGAACGACTTCAGCGCCAAGGACAATTGCGCCACTGGAGTCGACGACGACACCGGTGATCGTGCCGGTATTGAGTTGCGCGTGGAGCAGGGCGCATAGACAAAGCGAGAGCAAACAGAGCTTCCTCATGGTCTAATGGATATAATATATAAAAATAGTCCGTGTCAAGCCCCTCCGCTTCCGGATTCGTCTATTCGTATATAATATTGGGGTTAGCGTGTCCACTTTTGCCAAGCATACGCCTGGTGACGTTCTTCGTCCGAGGTCCCTTCGAGACGAAATCGTGCACTACCTCCAGCACGACATCATCACCGGCGTGTTCCATCCTGGACAGCGCATTGTTGAACGGGAATTAATCAATCGTTTCGGCTTCAGCTCCATTCCCGTACGCGAGGCCTTGCAGGATCTGGAGAGCCGCGGCCTCCTGGTGCGGCGCTTAAACCATGGCTATTCCGTGGTGCAGCTGACCTACGACGAGGCGATGAGAATTTGCGAATTGCGGCGGCTGCTGGAACCTAAAGTTGTGGAATGGGTGACGGCGCGCATCACTCCCGCGGGCATCGAGGAGTTGGAACAACAGCTCGATGAGATCGAGGCGGCCGCGCGGGAAGGCGACATGGCGGCGTTTTTCCACTCCGATCTGAAGTTCCATCGCATGCTGTGGAAGGCTTCGGAA
>CAYUZM010000021.1:1753-17315 GCA_964449665.1 uncultured Solibacteraceae bacterium | reverse complement strand
GCCGAGGTCGATGTCGGGGAACGCCGCGGCCGCGGGGCCAAGGAGGGATGTGAGACCAAGAAGTCCGAATCCGCACGAGGCGCGATTCAGAATGTAGCGTCGCGAGTGGTGGCGTCGGTTCATCGCTAGTGCACGTATAGGAAATCGTTGGATGCCATGAGCGCTTTGCAAAAACTGGTCCAGGCCATCGCGCCGCGGCCGGCGCCGGCTGCGGCGGTGGGGAAACGATCCAGGTACCGCAGTGCCTCGACGGTTTGCGCCGCGCTGGGCGGGCGCCCCAGCACAAGCAGCCAGCCACGCTCGACTTTTTCGCGATCCGATCCTCCCTCGCGAGCCAAGCGTTCCGCCAAGGCTTTGGCTCGTTCTCCGGCGAAGCCGCTGTTCATCATGAAGAGGGCCTGCGGCGCGACGTTGGTTTGCGAACGCAACTCGTTGTGGGTGGTGGCATCGCCGAAATCGAAAAGGTTCAGCATGCCCGGCAGGTTCGACCGGCGAAGAGGGAGATACACGGTGCGGCGCTTGCTTTGAGCCGGATCGAGACTCTTCCGTCCGTCACTGAACTCTTTGTCCGTACCATCACCGCTCTGCAAGGAGCCGCCCATCGTGAGGTCAAGCGTGCCGTCAATCGCCAGCAGGGAGTCTCGCATCTCCTCAACCGTGAGACGGCGCATGGGGAAGCGTGAAAGAAGCCGGTTGTCGGCGTCGTGTTCCTGGTTAGCGCCGTTCGTCTCATTGGACATGCGGTAGGCGCTGGAAAGCATCATGAGGCGATGCATCGACTTGATCGACCAACCGCGCGCAATGAACTCGCCCGCGAGCCAGTCCAGCAACTGCGGATGTGTGGGGCGCTCGCCGGTGATGCCAAAGTTCGACGGCGTGCGCACCAGGCCTTGGCCGAAGTGCCCTTGCCAGATGCGGTTCACCATCACGCGCGCCGGAAGCGGGTTCGTTGGCGCGCTTAACCAATCGGCCAGTTCCTTTCGTCCCGAACCTCGTTCAATGGCCGGCTGATGGTCGCCCGCGAGCACCAGCGGAAAACGCTTGGGTACGATCTCACCCTTGGCATCGGGACTTCCGCGATGGAAAACCGGCTGCTCCACGACGGGACCTTCCGCAAGGCCGCACGCAAGTGGAGGTTCAGGCGGGGCTGCCTCCTTGATCGCTTTCAACTCCTCCTGGAGCTGCGTATAGCGGCTTCGTCCTGCCTGGGTGAAGACCTTTTCCTTCTCCTTCTCTGGAAGTGCAAATGGGCCTTTTCCGGAGACGACCTCCGTGAAGTAGCGGTCATCGCCTGCGAAGAACTGCGGCGCGGCGGGCGGCATCCTGCCCGCGGCCTTCGCCGTTTCCACGTCACGCTTCCACGCTTCTTGCGCCTGCTTACGCATGGCCGCGGTCCCAAGGAAGTTCCGTTGATAGGTGGCCGCGACGGATTCCCATTCGGCGCGTGGCGCGCTCTGCCAGGGCTCCAGATGCACGCGCCGTTCGCGCGCCGGCTTGAGGTAGGCGATCCAACGCTCCAACACCGTGCGGTCAAGGCGGCGCTTCTCGGCGGCCTCGTCCAAATTTTCGCCGCCTTCGTATACAGCGCGGGCGGCGAGCATGTAATCCGCCAGCCGAGGAGCGAGTGCATCGCGGTACAGCCGTCCTTCCTCCGCGATCAATGCATCGATTTCCCTTTGCTTTTCCTCGCCGCGCTTCTTGTGCGCCTCCCATGTTTGCGTCACGGACTTCTCCGAAAGCGGTGCGAAGTAGAGTTGCGACACTGTCCCTTCGAGCTTTTCGAGATTCTTCGAACTGGCGAAAATGGATGCCAGCGCATAGTAGTCCTTGGTTGAAATGGGATCGAACTTGTGATCGTGGCAACGCGCACAAGCGATCGTCAGTCCGAGCACGGCCTTGCTGGTAACTTCGATCTGCTCATCGATGATGTCGTACAGCATCTTGATCTTGTCCTGTTCGGCAATGAGCTTGGGCCCGAGCGCAAGGAACCCCGTGGCGACGATGCCGCGCGTATTTACTTCTTTGCCGTCAGTCGAAGGCAGCAGGTCTCCCGCAATCTGCTCACGAAGGAACTGATCGTAGGGGGTGTCCTCATTGAACGCGTTGATCACATAGTCGCGATAGCGCCAGGCATAGGGATAGCGATGGTCTTCGTCGGCGCCCGTGGAATCGGCGTAACGCGCAACATCCAACCAATGGCGGCCCCATTTTTCGCCGTAGCGGGGCGAGGCGAGGAGACGATCCACCACTCGCTCGAATGCATCCGAAGAATCGTCCTCGAGGAATGCCCGAATCTCCGCCTCACTCGGCGGCAGGCCGGTCAAATCGAAGGTGGCCCGGCGCAGTAGTGTGAGCTTGTCCGCCTCGCGTGCCGGCGCCAGGCCCTTTTCTTCAAGCTTGGCGAGCAGGAAACGATCGATATCGTTGCGAACCCACGCGCTTGTTCTCACAGTGGGAGGCGCATGCTTCTGAATCGGGCGGAAGGACCAAAACTCTCTCGAAGCGCGTGAGTAGCCCGCTGGTTTCGGCGGGGCCGCCGCTGTGGAATCGGCGCCAGGCCAAGCCGCGCCGCTGCGCACCCATTCCTGCAAGGAAGCGATCTCGGGATCGGACAGCTTTCCCGTCGGCGGCATTTTTACGCGATCCAGATAGCCGACGGCTTTCAGCAGGCGGCTTTCCCGCGGATCGTTGGAATCCACGACGGCGCCAGAGTCGGCTCCGCGCCGAAACCCGGCCCCCGACGTGAGATCCAATCCGGCCTTGGCGTTGGCGCCGGAATGACATCCTTGGCACTTGGATGCAAAGATCGGCCGCACCTTCTTTTCGAAGAACTCCCCTTCGCCGGCAGCGGATAAACCGACGGTGATCAGAAGCCCGAGAAAGAGAGGTCGCACGGTTCTTTGAACTGAATACACATCGTATGCGCCGCGGAAAGTCTTCGTCAACGGTTCCACTTTATCGCTCATGGAAGAAGACCCGCGCCGCCGTTCGGCTGAGAATCCATTCTTTGTCAGTAGCGTTGAGAAACGGCAAGCGGTCGCGCACGAGTTCCAGCGAGCCGGCATAGGTGTGGCCGCCTTCCACCTGGTAAGGGCAGTCGGTTGCCCACATCACACGTTCCGGAGAGAACGCCTTCACCACGCGTTCGATCAACGGCGCCAGATCGGTATACGGATAGCGCTTCGCACCGAGAGCATAAAAGGCCGACGCCTTCACATAGACGTTCTTGTGCCTGGCAAGCCCGCATAGCTGTTGCACGTCGGCGTCGCGAATCTGGCCGTCAACGCCGATGCGCGCCAGATGGTCGATGACCACACGCGTGTCCGGGAACCTGCCGCACATGCGGTCGATCGAGGCGAGCGCGTTGGCATCCACCAGTGGGCACACGGCGAGCCCTTCCCCGGCACAGGTCTTCCACATCGCCGCCATTCCAGGAGTGTCGAGCCACGTCGCCGGCTGGCCCATCGGTTGGACGCGGAAGCCGCGCACGCCAGTGCCTGCAAGTTTGCGCATCTCGCCGGCGAGTTGGTTCGAAGCGGTATCGACCACGGCCACCCCGGAAAACACGCCGGCGTAACGCCGCATGGCCGCCACCATGTATGTGTTGTCGAATCGGTAGTAACTCATCTGGATCAAAATGGTGCGAGTCACCCGAAGCGGAAGAGCGTGCCGCAGAAGCTGTTCCGCGGTGAACTCTTTCGGCTCGGCGTCAGGCTGCTTTGCCCAGATGTGGCTGTGGGCGTCGATGTACTCCACGTTGTCTCCTTGCTCTTCCACGGTAGCGTAGGGGGCGCATCCGGCAACGAGGAGCACTTCAGGCGAGCCTCAAATTCGCGTTTGTGGCGCCTCGCCTCCGTCGCGATACCATGTGGCGATGCGGAAACTCGTGTGCGCTCTCCTCCTTAGCGTCATGCTGCTCGGCGCGGAAGAATACGTTCTCGGCCCCGATTCGCAACGCCAACCCGGTGTCCCGCAGGGGAAAGTCACCAAGCATGAATGGACGAGCAAGATCTATCCCGGCACCGTCCGCGACTACTGGGTCTACGTCCCCGCGCAGTACGACGCCGGCAAGCCCGCCTGCACGATGGTGTTTCAAGACGGACTCACTTTCGTCAATGAGGCCGGGGCCTTCCGCACCACCGTCGTGTTCGACAACCTGATCCACAAAGGCGCAATGCCCGTCACAATCGGGGTCTTTATCAACCCCGGCGTCGTGGCCGGTGGCAATGAGAACACGCAGGCGCGGTTCAACCGCAGCGCCGAGTATGACGCCGTGGGTCCGCGCTTCCCGACCTTCCTCATCGAAGAGGTGCTTGCCGAAGTCGGTAAACACTACAATCTGTCCAACAATCCCGACGATCGCGCGATCAGCGGCTCGTCCTCGGGCGGCAACGCGTCCGTGAATGCCGCATGGACGCGCACCGACGTGTTTCACCGCGTGCTCAGTTTCATTGGCGGATTCACCAATCTGCGGGGCGACCATATCTACCCTTCGCTGGTGCGCAAGATGGAAACGAAGCCGTTGCGGATCTTCCTGCAGGACGGACTGAACGACGTCAACGTCTACAGCAACTACGAACTCGGGCTGGCGCTCCGCGACGCCAATTACGACTACAGGCTGGAGATCGGCACCGAAGGCCACAACAGCAAACACGGCTCGGCCATTCTGCCGGAGGCGCTGACGTGGCTGTGGCGAGACTACCCCAAACCGATTGCGAAACCGTCCGGAGGTTCGAGGCACTACCTGAGCAACAACGTCGTCCTCGACGGCGACCCGGACTGGCAAGTGGTGAGCGACGGCCACAAGTTCACCGAAGGGCCGGCGGTAGACCCGCAAGGCAACGTCTATTTCAGCGACATCCCCAACAGCCGCATTCACAAGATTAGCGCCGACGGAACGGTTTCCCTGTTCCGCGACAACACGGGAGAAGCCAACGGCCTCATGTTCGGCCCCGACGGACGCCTCTACGCCTGCCAGAACGGCCGCGCACGCATCGTCGCGTATTCCACCGACGGCAAGGAGTCGGTCATCGCCGACGGCGTGAATTCGAACGATCTCGCGATCAACCCGCGAGGCGACGTCTACTTTACCGATCCCGCGGGCAGGCGCATTTGGCATCTCGATGCCAACCGCAAAAAGCGTGTCGTGTATCAAGCTGGCGATGGCGGCATGCTCCGGCCCAACGGAATCCGCTTCTCGCCCGACCATGCGTTCCTCATGGTGGCCGACACGCAAAGCCGCTGGATCTGGTCGTTCTCGGTTCAAGCCGACGGCTCGCTCGCCAACGGAGTTCCCTTTCATCGGTTGGAGATTCCCGATGAAGTGGAGAATGGCACGCTGCGCAGTGGCGCCGATGGCATGACCGTGGACGCCGATGGCTTCCTCTACGTCGCCACCAAACTCGGAATTCAAATCGCCGATCCCATCGGCCGCACCGTGGGCATACTCCGCAAGCCTGGCGACGGCGACCCTTCCAATGTGGTCTTCGCCGGCCCTGGACTGCAAACTCTCTATGTGACATCCGGAACCAAGGTGTACCGCCGTCCCGTCAAGCGGAAGGGAACCTTGCCATGGGTTGCCGTCACGCCTCCCAGACCCCGCTTGTAGCATCGGCGCATGGTGCGCGCGCCGCAGGAGGCGTCTGCCGAATACGATAGACTCTTGTGATGCACGTGTTCTGGGCCGCGCTGGTGCTTTCCTCCCTCGCCATTGCCCAGACGCGCGCCGATCCCCGCATTCGTTCCGTCCACCCATTCACAGGCCAGCGCGGCACTACGCTGCACGCGAAGATTCGCGGCGAAGGACTTGCCGGCGCGACTGGTGTTGCCGCCGGCAAGGCGCCATTCCAGGCCGTAGTGGAAGGCGTTGAAATGGAGCCTGTCGAACCAGGAATCACTCGGCGCGTGGCTGTGGAGCTTGTTAAGCTCCGCATCGAAATTTCTCCCGACGCAAAGCCTGGCCGCTATCCCATTCGACTCATTACGCCGGCCGGCGTTTCCAACGCGATCCCTATTCATGTGAGCGGCTACGGTCAAAACATCGAGCCCGACGGCACGCACGAGACAACCGATTCGGCCGTTGCGGTGCCTGCCGTGCCGGCCGCATTCAGTGGCAAGATCAATCACCGGGGCGAGGCCGACTACTACTCGTTTCATGCCAAGGCGGGCCAAACGCTGACCTTTGAACTGGTCTCCGGGTTGCCGCAAGTGGCGGCGGGCGGTTCCGCGGCGACCATTGCGAATTTCGATCCGGCAATCACCATCTACGAGCCGGCGGGCAGTTGGTTCGATCCCGCCCGCCTCAAACGAATCGCCTATAACGACGAACCCGTTTGGGTCATCGGCAAACCAACGGACGCCCATCTCATCCACCGCTTTGAAAAGGCCGGCCGCTATCTGCTGCGAATCGAAGCGTTCGCCGGGCAAGGCGGTCCGGACTACAGCTACTCGCTGCGCATCGCCGAAGGTGAATTGCCGCCCAGTTGGGCCGATGCATCCGGTGGTGGTTCCGATGACCGGAGCTGGACGCGGCGTCTTGACGGCACCCGCCTGGCGAAACTGGCCGAGCGTGGTGGCACGAACGGCAAGCAGCCGGATGTGGAGACCTATCGCGCTTCGCCCGATCCGGCTACGGTGAAGCTTCCGGCCACGCTCGAGGGCGCGCTCGCGCTTCCCGGTGAGATTCACCGCGCCCGCTTCCTCGTCGACAAACCGTCCGATGTTGCGCTTGAGTTCGAAACGCCCGCGGCCGCTCCGCCTTACTTCAATCCGCTGTTTCGGCTTCTCGGCCCGGCGGGTGAAGAAGTCGCGAGCAACGTGCTTGCGGGCCGCGGCCCGTGCAGCGGCGCCATGACGAAATCGCTGCAGGCGAAGACCGTCCTGCCTCTGCGCGATACCGGCGAGTACACGCTGGAAATTCGCGAAGCAACGGCCGATCTCGCCGGGCCCGATTTCCGCTACCGCTTGCAGATCCGTCCGCAGGTGCCGCATGTGGGCCGCGTTCAGTTCGATGCCGATGTCGTCAACCTTTCGCCCGGCCAGGCAAAGGTTGTCCGCGTCAACTTCGACCGTGAAGAGGATTTTCGCGGCGGCGTGCTGGTTTCAGCCGAATCGCTGCCCGAAGGTGTTTCGGCCGTTGCGGGCGCCGACTTCGAACCGGACAAAGATCCACCCCAGAACATCGGCAAGCGCGAACGCTACACGCCCCGTAGTGAACGCATCGTGGTTGTGCTCACCGCCGCCGCCGGTGCGCCGATTTCGGCGCAGCCCCAGGAAATACGTCTCGTCGCCCGTCCCCTCGTCGATGGCAAACCAGGCTCCGTACTTGCCTCCAAAAAAATTCCGCTGATGGTCATTGCCAAACCATGAAACTTTTATTTGCACTTCTCGCGTTATCCGCCACTGCTTGGCCCGCGGGCAAAATTGTTTCTCTCCGCATGATGCCGGACCGCGCGGTGCTCACCGGCGCTCGCGCCACGCAACAGTTCGTCGCCCTCGCCAAGTACACCGATGGTAGCGAACGTGACGTGACAGCGCAGGCCGAATGGCGCATCGAGAAACCGGCTTTGGCGAAGTTTTTGTCGCCCGGCCGCATTGCGCCCGCGGCCGATGGCAGCCTCACGCTGCAAGCCACACTTTCCGGTGCGACGGCCCGGTCCACAGTAAAGATCGAAAAAACCGCAGCTAGTCAACCCGTAACCTTCCGCCGTGAGATTGCAGGAATTCTTACGGCGCGGGGCTGCAATAACGCCATCTGCCACGGCGGCGTAAAAGGGCAGGGTGGCTTCAAGCTCTCCGCTAACGCGCTCTACCCGGCCGACGACTACGACTGGATTTTGAAAGGCGGCGGCTACCAAGTTCTCACCGCCGAGGTGAAGGGCGAACGCATTCCGCGCATCGACCTCAAGAATCCGGAGCAGAGCCTGCTGCTTGCCAAGGCGACCGCTGCCGTTCCCCATGGCGGCGCTAAGCGCATCGACGTTGGTTCCAGTGAGTACGCCACGATTGTCGAGTGGCTCCGCGCCGGCGCTCCTTTCGGAAGCGGCGAAGTTGCCTCGCTCACCAAACTCGAAATCGCTCCTTCCATGGCAACCGTCCCAGTGGACGGCGAACAGCGTCTGCTCGTGACGGCGCATTTCAGTGACGGCCACAGCGAGGACTATACACACCAGGCCCTCTATACAGTCAATGATGGGGAAGTTGCTTCGGTCAATTCGGGTGGGCTGGTCAAAGCCAGACGGCTGGGCGAAACTTCCATCCTGGTGCGCGCGGCCGGACAAGTGGCCAGCGCGGGCGTGGGCGTCATCGGCGAAGTGATCCCGAACTATCCCAAGATCGCAGTTCACAACTTCATCGACGATCACATCCAACAAAAGTTGCGCCGCTTTCAGATCGTACCGTCCGATTTGGCTTCGGACTCGGAGTTCCTTCGGCGCGTCTGTCTCGACTTAACCGGTACATTGCCGCCGCCCAACCGTGTGAAGGACTTTCTTGCCGATCACGACCCGAAAAAACGCGAAAAGCTGATCGATGCGCTCATCGGTTCGCCCGAGTTTGTCGACTACTGGACATTTCGATTTGCCGACCTCTTCCGCGTGTCGATCTTCGCGAATTCGCTCTCTCCGAAGGGCATGGCCGAGTACTGGGAATGGATCCGGAACAACATCGACACCAACCGCCCGTATGACGAAGTTGCCCGCGAGCGCATTTCCATTGAGGGCTACAAACCGCCTTCGCGCCATTTCCTCCCCTACGCCGTGATTGCCACGCCACAGGAGGCAATGGGCGAGCAGGTCCGCGTGTTCTTTGGCCGGCGCATGGATTGCGCGCAATGCCACAACCACCCCTATGAGAATTGGAGCCAGGATCAGTTCTGGGGCATGGCGGCATTCTTCTCGCGCATGTTCAGAATGGGCCAGATCGTGATGGATCACCCCACGAACATGGACCTGGGAACAAAGGACGTCGGCGGCAGCATGGACCTTCTGCATCCGCGAACAAAAGCGGTCGTGCAGCCGGCCGTATTGGACAACGCCAGGCTCGCGATCACGCCGGAAGGCAATCCGCGAAAGGAACTGGCGCGTTGGATGACGGCCAATCCCTACTTCGCCGAGGCGACCGTGAACCGCATCTGGGGACACTTTTTCGCGCGTGGCATTGTCGACCCCGTGGATGATTTCCGATCCACGAACCCGCCCACGCATCCCGAACTGCTGGCGGCTCTCGCCGAAGACTTCCGCACGCACAATCACGACCTGCGGCGCCTGATGCGAACCATCGTGTCGTCGCGCACCTATCAGACTTCGCACAAGCCGAACGCAACCAACCGCGACGACGTGACCAACTATTCACGCTCGCTCTCCCGCGGCATCGACGCCGAAGTGCTGCTCGACGCCGTCGCCGATGTCACCAGTCTGCCCGAAACGTTTTCGACGGCGATTACCGATGGCGCAACCGTGGGACAGGCGCCGGCGGGCGTGCGCGCAATTCAATTGCGCGATCCCGATACCTTTTATTCGCGATTCCTGGAGTTGTACGGACGCGCGAATCGCGGCGCCGTTCCGGAGCGAAGCAACAAACCGAACCTCAGCCAGGCGCTGCATCTGCTCGCGGGCTCTACCTACATTGATCGTCTGGCGCATCCCAACAGCCGTCTCTCCAAGTTGCTCGCGGTTGGAGCGTCCGACGATGCCATCATTGCCGAGTTCTATCTGGCCGCGCTGAGCCGGATGCCGGAAGCTGCCGAGTTGCAGGAGTTGAAGACCATCGTTGCCCAGCGGAACGACCGCGCCGCCGCATTGCGCGAATTCGTCTGGGCGTTGATCAGTTCGCGCGAGTTCGCCGAAAATCATTAGGAAGAGAGCCCCCATGCAACATCCCATTCGCCGAAGAGACTTCGTGAGCGCCGGATCGCTCGGCTTCCTCGGTCTCTCGCTCAGAGACTCGCTGGCGGCCGAGGCTACGCGCGCCAACCCGAAGGCGAAGTCCGTGATTCTCTTCTGGCTGGAGGGCGGGCCGAGTCACATCGACACCTGGGACCCCAAGGCCAATTCGAATTTCAAGCCGATCTCGACGAACGTGCCGGGCATCCGTGTTTCCGAGTTGTTGCCGAAGATGGCGAAGCGAATGGACAAATTCGCCCTCGTGCGCTCCATGCACACGCGCGGCACGGACCATCCGCAAGCCACCCACTATGCGATCACGGGCCATGAGATCAATCCCGCGATGCAATTCCCCAGCGTGGGGTCGATTGTCACGAAGGAACTGGGCCCGCGCAACGCCGTGCCGGCGCATATTCTGGTGCCGAAGTGGGACCGCACGCGCCAGTACGAAGAGTATTTCCGCGCCGCATTCTTGGGCGGCGACTACGATCCGATGTGCATTCCAGACCCGTCCAAGCCGGGGTTTGAGGTGACCGACCTCAGCTTGCCGAAGACTGTTTCGCAGGCCTCCGTGGATAGCCGTTCGGCGTTTCTGAAGGCCGTGGATCGCCGCTATCGCGAATTGAACGAGACGGCCGAGCATACGAACATGGATGCGTTCACGTCGCAGGCGATCAAGATGATCACGACTCCCGCCGGGCGCGACGCCTTCGATCTCTCCAAGGAATCCGACAAGACGAAGGAACGCTACGGCAAGGATTCGATCGGGCAATCGTGCCTGCTGGCGCGGCGTCTGGTGGAGGCCGGAAGCCGCTTTGTCACCGCGGCCGGATATCACGGAACCTCGTGGGACACCCACAGCGACAACGACAAAGGCCATCGCGACCGCCTCGCTCCCACCCTCGACCGCACGCTGACGGCCTTGGTCGAAGATCTGGAAGAGCGCGGGCTGCTGGAGTCCACCCTCGTCATCGCGATGGGCGAATTCGGACGCACGCCGCACATCAATCCCGCGCTCGGGCGCGACCATTGGCCCAACTGCTGGTCGCTGGCTCTCACCGGCGGAGGCATCAAGACCGGCCAGGTGATTGGCGCAAGCGATGAACGCGGCGCCAACGTGATCGACCGCGTAGTCACCATGGGCGACCTCTATGCGACCGTCTACCAAGCCCTGGGGATCGACTGGAAGAAGGAGTACATGACCCCGATTGGCCGCCCGATCAAGATCGCGAATTCGCTCGACGACCGGACAGGGTCGCCAGTAATGGAGTTGCTCGCGTAGCCACCTCGGCGCACAGCGCATCAAGCGATCTGGCGGAGCGCCGCTTCCACGTCCGGCGGCTCCCACCATCGTTTCAATCCCAGATCGGCGGCAATCACCGACGCCGCGTTGTATCCGCAGAGCCCCGTGACGTTTCCGCCGGGATGGGTGGAGCCGCCGCACAAATAGAGTCCAGGAACCGGCGTGCGGTAGCACCCCGCGCCGGGGAACGGGCGATGGTAGCCCACTTGATCGTTGGCGAATGACCCCACCAACAGATCGCCACGATGCATGTTGGGCAGGAGCGTCTCTGTATCGCGCGGCGTGCGGACAAACTGATGCAGAACGTTGGGGCTCTTCATATTGGGCGCGTAGCGCGCCCATAGCTCCAGCAGCTCGCGGCCATGCTGTTCCGGATCTCCCGGCAACCCGTACGGAAGTTTCTCCCACATGAACGCCGTGTGCCGCCCCGTCGGCGCCTGCGTCGGATCGAACTGCGTAGGGCAAGCGCCCCACATCACCGGCGGTGGCATCGTCCCTCGCTCGTGCGCGGCGACAATCTCGTGAAACTGGGGGAAACGGTTGAGGCCGAGAATCACCATAAAGGCGTGATCGAGTTCAGGCTGGCTCACGGCGGCGGTATAGCGCGGAGCCTCTTCCAGCGCCACGTTGAGCGCAAACAACGGAGCGATTTTGTTGAACTCGAACGACTCGGCGCGAGTGCGCAGTTCGCCCGAAGTGCCGAGCAGATCGATGAATGTCTGCCGCGGATTCAGCCCCGACGCGATCCACGAACGAGCCGCGATTCGCTCCCCATCGCCAAGCCGGACCGCGGTGGCTTTCCCGCTGCGCGTCTCAATGGAGGCGATGGATACGCCCGTGCGCACCGCGCCTCCGTGCTCTTCAATATCGCGGATGAGTGCTTGAGCGAGCATGGCCGAACCGCCCACGCACATCTGCGCTTTTCGGGTGGAGGCGAGCAATGCCGGAATGCTGTGTCCGAAACCGGGTAGCCGCAAATCGACTTCGCGCAGACCATTGAAGAAAAGGAGCCCCGCGCGGATGGCATCGTTCTCAAACTCGCGCTCCACGAACTCGAGCGGAGACAACTGCTGCACCTCCATCAGCCGCCGCCCGGGAGCCGATTGACTCAGCAACGCGCGGCGGACATCGGGTGGCAAGGGTGGAGACTGCGCCTCGACGGTCAGAATGCCATCGACAATCGGCCGGAACTCCTCCGCCCAGAATCGAAGCGCCGCCGCGTCTTTCTTCGAGAATGCGCTGAATGAGTCGACGGTTTTATCGAGATCGGTCCACCACTGCAAGGAACGGCCGTCTTCCAGCAGGAGCGCCACGTTCAGTTCGGGCTCGATGTACCGCGCGCCGTGGCGTTCGAGTTCCAGATCGCGATACCACGGCATGGAAGCGATCGCGCGGTGAAAGAAGGAATGCGTATTGTGGTGGAAACCGGGCAGAACCGGCGATTCCTCGGTCCGCAGACCGCCGCCTGCCACGGGGTTCTGCTCGAGACTCAGCACGCGCAACCCGCAACGAGCCAGGTAGGCATGCAGGATGAGTGAGTTGTGGCCGGTGCCCAGAATGATTCCGTCGTAGTCTGTCATCACGATAGGAACGGGCGGCGAAGCGGTGCTCGCTGCCTATTTCAGATTAGCCCGGAGCGCCGCGATCGCTTGGGTTCGCGCGTTTGCCGCCGCTCCCCCGCTACGAAACCACGTCAACAGCGCCGGGCTTTTCCACTACGTAGCACAGCATGTGCCCGATGTGGGATACCGGCAGCAGCTTCTTCAGGAACCTGCCAATTGGCGTGAGCTCCACGCGCGCGTCCTGGTCGCTCCAGGTTCCCGCCAGCCTTCCGAATGTATGCAGCAATCCCTCGTCGGCAAACGCGGCGAACCGGCGCCGGACCATGAACCCCGCCTCTGCGATAAAGGCATCAAGCTGCCGCTGGTGAAATTCATATTCGTAGAACGTCCAGCCTTGCCCGCTCATTGAGAACCGCGGATGCCAGTCCGCAATCGTCCCGCGGCGAGCCATGCGTAGAGAACGCGCGTGCGCGGCAAGCGGCGGCTTCCCGGCGAGGCGGCGCAGCAGGCGTATCCCTTTGGCCGCTTCGAATGGCCGCGACAAGGCGCGGCAGGCGAAGCGCAACGATGCCCCGTGCGGAACCGTGATGATTGCAACCCCTTTTGGACGGAGCAGGCGGTAGAATTCCGCCAGCGCCTTCCGGGGCCCATCCATCGCATGTTCAATCGAACCAAGCGCCATCAGGCCCCCATAAGATCCGTCGGGCAACCCAGAGTCCGACATGTCGCGCGCATAAAACCGGCACTCAGGCAACTCCGCCGCCGCACGCTCGCACAACGCCCGCGACCAATCGACGCCATCGGCGGCGATCCCGTGCGATTGAAGCCAGCCGCACCAGCGGCCGCTGCCGCATCCCGCCTCTAACACGGGTTGCGACTTGGAAAAGAGCGCGGCGAAAAGCGGCGCAAGTTCGTAGGAATCGCATTCGCCGATCTGTTTGGACAGCGCCGCCCCGAGGAACGACTGCTCGAATGACTCCGCTACCGCTTGATTCATAGGGAAACCTTTCTTGCGGCCGGCCACGCCGCGAATGGCAACCGGCTCCAGCCCATCAACACGCGCCTCGCCCGTACCAGACGGCGCGCACCGTCCGCACGGCAATGTCGATATCCAGCCATAACGACCAGTTTCGGATGTAGTAACTGTCCAACTCCTGCAGATCGCCCAAGCGCGTGGACACCTGCCACAATCCCGTCATGCCCGGCGCAACACACTCCCGAAACCGCTGGAACTCGCCGTCAAAGTGCTCCAGATGATAGGCGGGGAACGGCCGCGGGCCCACCAGGCTCATCTCGCCGCGCAACACATTCCAAAGCTGCGGCAGTTCGTCGAGACTCGTCCGCCTCAGAAAGCGGCCCACGCCGGGCAGTACGCGCGGGTCGTTGCGTAGCTTGCAGTGCTCGCGCCATTCGCGCGCCAACTCCGGATCTCGCGCGAGACAGGCATCCAATAGCCGCTCGGCATCGGGATACATCGTCCGAAGCTTCCAAACTCCAAACGTCCTGCGCCGGTAGCCGACCCGCTGCTGTTCATAGAACGCGGCACCCGGGCTGACCTGCTTGATCCACACCGCACAAACCGCGATCAGGGGCGCCGCAACGGCCAGCATCAGCGCGGAGACGGCAATGTCGATCGCGCGTTTCAGGCGGCGATTCCAGGGAATCAGAAGATTGCGCGTCAGCGCCAACCCGAGCTCGCCGCCCAGGTCCAATGCTTTGATCGACTGGCTTTGCGGATACCCGGGCGGTGTCATCAACACCACGTACCGGAATGGCAGTGCTTCCACGAATTCCCGCTGCGCGGCCGGACCGAGTTCCGGCAACGCCACCACCGAGGTATGGATGCGACCGGCCAGCCCGATCTCCCGCAAATGCAGTTGCGCCACTGCCGACAACGTCCGCCCCGACCATGCCGCCGTTTCGCACTCCAGGTCCAACACCGAAATCGGGTTCAGCCCCAATGACTGGTGCCGGCGCAGCTGCGCGGCAACCCGCTCCGCCCCGTGCTTCACTGAACCAAACACCGCCACCGGAGTGCCCCACAAACGCGCATGGATCAGCGCCCGGATCAGAAGGCGCTCGGCCACGGGAGCCAGCAGCAAGGCAAAAATCATCGCCGCCAGAAGAATTCCGCGCGACCACTCATCACGCTGAGCGAGATATCCCCACGCGATCAGTCCTGCGAACGAGAGGAAGACAGCCTTGGCGCGCCGCTGCAGACGCTCCGCCATCGAGAGGCCGTATCCCGGATACAGTCCCGAAGCCCAGCATGCCAGCGGTACGATCAGGATGCCCAGCGCGATGCCGTAATACTGCGAGTGCGCGATGGAGACCGGAAACCACCGGCCCGCGGCCTCGCGCGTAAACCGGGCAAAGAAAACGGCCAACTCCAACGCGGCGACATCGGCACAGAAGAGTAACGCCGGAACCCAGGCGCGTGTCTCGCGGGCCTGCGCAACCACACGGGCGCCGCCAGCCGCCGCCACGGCCACTGCCGGGGCGCTCACGAGCCGGCCTCCCGCACGCTCGAAGCTCCCGTCCGGATCCACGCGTTCATGATTCGCACGAGAAAAGCCGCGTTGCTCCACAAATAGCGCCGCCACAACCGCCGCGGCTCCACCGCCAGCCGGAACAGCCATTCGCAACCAGCCGCCTGCATCCACGCCGGCGCGCGTGGTTTCTCACCGGCCAACTGATCGAACGCGGCCCCCACTCCCAACTGAACGCATCGAATCCGCTGCCGGTGGCGTGCCATCCACCGTTCCTGCTTCGGGCAGCCCAGGGCGACCCATACCGTGCCTGCACCGGAACGATTG
>CAYUZM010000021.1:0-1743 GCA_964449665.1 uncultured Solibacteraceae bacterium | reverse complement strand
CACCCGAAATTTCAATGCGCCGTATGACTTGGTCTTCCTCTTCCCTATCCAAATCGCGAAACGGGGGCGCGTACGGGAACACGATGTCCAATCCCAGATGGCGGCGCCGCGTGCGCTCGCACAATTTGGCAAGCGTCGTTTCGGTCGCCCCATAGAATCCGACCGGAGTCCCGAACTTGGCGGCCAGCGAAAGGACCGCATCCATCAGGTCTGGTCCGTAAACGCGGGTTGCCTGCTCCGCTCCGGAGCCGCGTAACGCCCACACCAGCGGCATCCCATCGGCGGTCACAAGATCCGCGCTGTTCACCGACGAGCGGAACGATGGGTCTCGATTGGCCTCCATCACCATGTGCACGTTGGCGCAACAAACAGTGCGGCTAAGCGACGCTCCCGCCCAACTGGCAATCTGGCGGGAAGCCTCGCCATAGCACGTGGCATCCACACGCAACCCGAGGACAAAACGGCTCTTCATGAGCGGCAGACGCTCCCATAAATTTCCGCCAGTCTGCCGTAGCTCGCCTCAGCGGAGAAGTTCGCCCGATGCGCATTCCGGGCCGCTTCGCCCATGCGCCGCAATTGTTCCTCGCCTGCCTCGGCCACATGCTGCAACGCGCGCGCCAGCGCGTGCGAGTCTCCAGGTGGGAACAGCCACCCTGTTTCGCCGTCCGTCACAAGTTCGGCGAACGACCCATGTCCGCTGGCGATGATGGGCAGGCCGGCGGCCAGCGCTTCCAGAATGACTAAGCTGCAGTTCTCCCAAACCAGTGACGGATGCACCAGACAGGCACACTCGCTCATCAGCTCGACAAGCCGCTCATGCGGCACGTGTCCGAGCAGCCGGATACGGCCTACCGGCGCGCCCATCGCGGCCAGATCCGGCCCGTCGCCCGCAATGGCCAGCTCCATGTTTGTCACTCCGGCGAGCCTCCACGCTTCCAGCAGCACGTGGATGCCCTTCTCGCTGCAAATCCGGCCGGCAAAAAGAATGGTGCGGTTGCGCCGCGCGCCTTTGTCTTTCACCTCCCGTGTGAAGTTCGGCTTCACGAAGCTCCGCGCCGCGGGAACGCCGGACCGCACGTGGATACTCCGCGCGAAGTGGGACGTCGAGATAAACGCATCCACCTTCCGCTTGTAGGTGCCCATCGCCCTGTGAACCGTGCCGATACCCGCCATCGCCAACGAAGCGGCCGCCGACCCGCGATAGCAGTGATGCAAGAGGCCGCTCCAGGGAACGAGCTTGGACACGCAAACATCGCAGGCCCGTCCATCGCGGATGCAGCAGGCATTCAGACAGCCGAGCCGGTAGTTATGCAGCGTTTGAACCACCGGGACACCCGCGCGCCCGCAGGCGTAATATGCGCCGGGCGATATGCGTCCGAACGTGTTGTGGAAGTGAACGACGCTTGGGTTTGTTTCGCGCAATTTGGACCGCAGCGCCGCTACCGCCCGCCGGGACCAGATCGCCTCCAGTCCGGCCGCCACGGGCCTTGATTCGTCGATGTCCTCGTTCGACTCCACGTACTCGTGGACCCGATGTCCGTGCGCGCGCAGCAGATCCGATTCCTGGCGGAAAACCTGATCTTCCCCGCCTTTCTCGCGGTACCGGTTGTGAACCAGCAGTATGGTTTCCGGCGTCATGAGTTGAACCTGTATACCCACCTGGTTGGCGGAAGCGCCATCGCCGCCAGCGACCGCCAGATGCCTTGCCGTGCGGACGCCAGCTCCTGGTGGAAGGCAAAGCGT
>CAYUZM010000020.1:4085-17504 GCA_964449665.1 uncultured Solibacteraceae bacterium | reverse complement strand
CCCTCGCCCGCCCCTCAACCGCCTCTCGCCCCGCCCCCTCGCCCGCAATTACCCCTCGGCCTACGTAACTTGACCTATTTATGATCCGGAATCCTGCCGATAAGACATCATCATGAAGTTCTCTAAGGAGACCCTCTCCACCCTCAGCAATACCGAAGTCGTCGTTCTGCAGGACGAAAACCGCCAGTGGAACAAGGACCTCCGCCAACGCATGGCCGACCTCGTCGATAGCCGCATGGCCCAGCAAATCAGCTTCGAAGAGTACACCGCCACGCGCAAGGCAACCAAAGAGGAAGCCGCCGAGTGCGAGGAACAACTCACGGTCCTCCGCACCGAAATGGCCCGCCGCGACCGTTAATCCGCCCGCCAATCGCGCACCCGCCCGCACTCCGCTCTTGCTTTCCCCGCAAGCCGGATCTACACTGCAATCGGCCAGCCAGATGGAGGCTCATCATGAGCAGGCCTTCTTGCTTTCTGGCGGTTATTCCCTTCCTCTCCGCGACGTTTACCGCCCTTGCCGCGCCCGTCATCCAACCCGGCGGCATCGTGAACGTGGCCAACTATAAACCCGACATCTCGCCCGGCGTCATTCTCGCCATCTTCGGTTCAGACCTGGCGCCCTCCACCAGCCTCACCAGCGCCTTCCCCATGCCCACCACGCTCGCCGGCGTGCGCGTGGAACTCGTTGAAGGCAACACCTCGCGCCCCATCCCGCTCTTCTTCGTCTCGCCCGGCCAGATCAACGCGCTCCTGCCCTACGACGTAAAGGGCACAATGGCCCAACTGCGCGTGCGCTCCGGCACAGCCCTCAGCGCCCCCGAAACCTTCATCCTCACCCCGCGTGCCCCCCGCCTCCTCACCAAAACGATGGACGGCCTGGGCGAGGCCATCCTGCTCCACGCCAGTTATACAGTCGTGTCCGCCGCCGCTCCCGCCCGCGCCGGTGAGGTCGTGATTCTCTACCTGGTCGGTCTCGGCGCCGTGTCGCCCCCCGTTACTGCCGGAACCGCGGCCGGTGATGGCGGCGCCAACGGTCCTCTCAGCCAACTCACCGCTGAGGTCACCGCCAGCGTCGACGGCCGCCCCGCAAAGGTCCTGTTTGCCGGCCTCGCGCCCTACTTCGCCGGGCTCTATCAGTTGAATCTCCAACTGCCGGACGACCTCACCGGCGGGCCCAACACCATCACCGTCGCCTGCGGCGGCGAACGCTCGCAGACCGGCATTACCTTCCCGGCCGAACTCGCCACCACCCCCCTCGCCACAGTGTCCATCGGGGTCTCCGGCGGTGCCGCTACCGCGCCCGGAGCGTCCCTGACCGTACCCTCCGGAGCCTTCGCCGGCCCCGCTTCGATCACCGTGTCCCAGGTCACCTCCGGTGCCGGTCCAGGGCCCAACAAAGGCAGTGCCGTATACTCGTTCACCGGACTCCCCGCCACAACAGCCAAACCGATCGAACTCGCCCTCGACTTTCTGCCCGGCGCCGTCCCCACCGGCAACACCCCGTACATCGTCATCCGCCGCCCCGGTGCCAGCGACGCCTACCTGCCCGCCCGCATCGAAAGCGGCCGCGCGTTCGGAACGCTGCCCGCCACCGCGGCACTCCTGACCGCGACCTTCGCCCCCCCATCCGCCGTGCCGCAGTCGCCCGCGCCGCAATCCGCCACGCTCCAGCCTGCCGCCCCACACCCCGCCGCATCGCAGCCCGTCCCGCCACACCCCGCCGAGCCTCCGTCACTCGCCCCACACCTCGCCTCGTCGCAGCCAACCTCGCCAAATCTCGGCTCGCTCAAGGCCGCCGTTCTAGACCTCGCCGAGCCGCCGTCACTCGTCTCACACCCCACCGCCCCACACCCGGCCGAGCCGCAGTCACCCACCGCCGACGAGATCCTTGCCTTCCTCCTGTTCTCGGTGAGCACCCACACCACCACCAACTTTGAGATCGTGTGGACCGCCGGATTCGACATCCTCCAGGCCGCCGAGTTGGGCCGCGCGCTGGAAGACGATCTCGCCCAACTGAAGTCCATCGGTTTTGCCTGGGACACCGCCACCAAAGGCCGCATTCTCGTCGATTGGAAGGACGCCTGGGACTACAGCCCCTGCGGTGGTACGATCCGCAAAGACAGTTGGGGTCCGGGCTTTCGCATGGTTCTGCACCGCGACGTGCTCCCCGATCCCGACCGCCCCTTCACCAGTGAAATGTACGCCGGACATCTCCTCATGCATTTCCTGCAGCGCCAATATCTTCCCGCCGGGTCAGTCAATCCGGTCGCGTGGGCTTGGATGGATGAGGCGACCGCTACCAGTTACGACCACGCGCACCGACATTACCCCAACGTGGCCCATACATGGTGGAACTTCGCTCCCCGCGGCGTCGAATACTCGGCGCAATCCACCGACTTCGCCACCCTCGCCTCGCACGGCGCCGGCGCCAGCCGCTTCCTCGACTTCCTGACCAAGGGCGTAAGCGGCCAGCAGTTGCTTGCCGATGTCTACAAGGCCCGTCTCGCCACCGGCGCGGGTTTGATCCCGATCCGTGCCTTGCCCCTCAATCTCAACGTCAAGAACGAATGGCTGAAGTTCGCCCAGCAGGAGGGCACCAAGCTGTTCGCCGAATACGACGTGCATTGGGAGTTCGCCATCGCCGGCCGGCGGGCCACGGTTCGCGGCACCGTGAACGAGCGCGCATCGCAATCCTGGACCGCGCCGATGCTCTCGGCGCAGATCTTCGAGTTCGTCCTGCCCGCGACATGGCCGCAAGGCGCCACCGCCTTGATTACCGTTTCGGGCGGCCCGGAGATTCAGGCGCTCTACTACGCCGGCTCGGACCTCGGCTCGGCCACGCGCTTCGCCGAAGGCCAGACACTCGAGCGGAAGGACGTCACCTCAGCCTCTTTCCCCGGAGCCAAGCTGTGGGTCGTCGTCGTGAACCAGCGTGCCGACAATCCGTTCAAGGCCACCACGTCCGTCGAGATTGCCTTTGAGGTGAAGCCGCCGGCGGCCGACCTGCTCCAGATCCTCCGCTCCTGTGTCGACGTCAGCGTCAATCTCACCGTGAAGGCCAAATGCGAGCAACTCGGCTCCAACAAACCTCCCTACGACTGCTACGTCGGCCAGGACACGCACAACCGCGACCCCTGGGGAACGTCCTTACCCGACCTGCCCATTACATGGAAAGGCAACGATTTCGACATCAACGGCGAGTTTCGGGACGCCAATTCGAAAATCAGGATCGAAATTTCCGGCACGCTCGTTGTCGACGCGAACGACCCGAAAATGAGCAAGCTGATCAACGGCAAAGTGAAACGCTCGGACGAGTGGACTGACAGTCTCACCGAGTGGGGCTTCCAGTTCACTGAGCTCATCTTCGGCCGCGATCCCGACCCCACGAACTACTACTTCTCGTTCACGCAGCCCGCATCCGAATTGCCCAGGGTGGTGGGCAACAGCGTCTTCTATAACACCTATGGCCTCAACCCAACAAAGAAGTTGAGCCAGCGGCTCGTGCCTGGTTCGGCCACGTTCACGTCCACGCTGTACTTCTTCTGGCACCGAAGCGCGAAATAGCAAGCGCTCGCAGGTAGCCCGGCTCTCCTATCGCGGACGCTCCGGCTCCCCTAACGCGAGCGGCCCGGCGCTCGTGTCGTGACCGGCCCCCGCAGCGGGCGGCCCCACTGCAAACGGCCCCCACTGCGGGCGGCCCCGCGGCCCCCCCACGGCCCCCCTATCTCTGCCCACCGCGCTGCGATATACTCCTTCGGCTCTCTGGGAAGGGTGAATTCCAGCGGAGCCTAGTTTGAGAAGGGGGTCTCACGTAATGCTTGCTGCCTCGTTCCGCCGCACCGCGGCCTTTAGCGCTCTCGTGCTTGCATTTCTCGCGCCTGACCAAGCGCGGGCGCAGGTCTTGAAAGGACAAATCCTGGGGGCCATCACGGATCCCTCGGGTGCCGTCGTTCCCGGCGTCAAGGTGACCATCACCGAGACGCGCACCAACTTTGTCCGAACCGGCGACACCAACGACGCCGGCAACTACTTCTTCGTCAACCTCGATCCAGGCGACTATCGCGTCGAAGCCGAAAAGACCGGCTTCAGCAAGAGCCTCCGCACCGGCGTCGCGCTCCTGCCCAACACCACTGCGCGCGTGAACTTTGAACTCGCGCCCGGAACCATCACGCAAACCATCGACGTCAGCGCCAATGCCGCGCCGTTGCTGCAAACCGACCGCGCCGACACCGGCGGCAAGATCGAGCAGAAGCAGCTTCAGCAAATGCCCATGCTCTTCAATCGCAACTACCAAGGCCTCCTGCTCCTCGTTCCCGGAGTCGGCCGTCCCTTCCGGCCCCACTCGGAGTTCTATAACTCGCACGACTCGCTCTCCGTGCGCGTCAACGGCCAGGGGCGCCAGTTCAACAATTTCCAAATCGAGGGCATCGAGAACAAGATCGACAACGGCAACCTCACGGCGCTCGTTCCGCCGGCCGAGGCGATTCAAACCGTCGACATGTCCACCTCGAACTTCGATCCCGAGTTCGGCAACGCCGGAGGCGCGGTCACCAATGTCACGCTGCGCAGCGGCTCCAACGATTTCCATGGCAGCCTGTTCCAGTTCCATCGCAATGAGAATATCCAGGCCCGCAACACGTTCGCCGTCACCAAGGCGCCCACCGTCTACAATCAGTTCGGCGGAACGCTGGGCGGACGCATCGTTCGAGACAGGCTATTCTTCTTTGCCGACTACCAGGGCAGCCGCGACCACCTGGGCCAAGTCAACCGCGGCACCATTCCCGGCGCCGCATTCCGAAATGGCGACCTGAGCGACCAGGGCAACGTCGCCGTCGCGAATCGTGCTCTGATTTACGACCCGCTCACCGGCAATGCAACGTCAGGGGCCGGCCGCACGCCATTCGCGAACTTCCTCATTCCCCAAAACCGCATCAACCCCATCGCACGTCGCATCCTGAGCTTCGTGCCCGCGCCCAACCTCGTCGCGCCCGAAGGCCAAGTGAACTACCAGCAGAACAACGTGCGCATCAAGACGCTCGACCAGACCGACTCCAAAGTCGATTGGGTCGTGAGCGCCAATGACCGCGTCTCCGTCCGCTACAGCCTGCAGAAGGCCAATGTGATCGATCACGGACTCTTCGGCCCTGGAGGCATCTACGGCGGCTTCCGCAACGGCGGCTTCGCCGGCAGCGGCCCCGCGCGTACGCAGTCGGGCGGCATCAATTACTCGAAGGTCCTCACGCCGACGTTTGTTTGGGAATCGCGCCTGGGCGTCGTCCGCAACCGCAACGACGCTCTCAACGACGACTACGGCAAGAAAACCTCCGAAGAGATCGGCATCCGCGGCGTGAACCTCGACGACTGGACCAGCGGCCTCACCGAGATCCGCGTGAACGGCTACTCGTCTCCCCTCGTGGGCTTCTCGCCCAGCCTTCCCTGGGCGCGCAGCGTCACCAGCTTCGGCCTTGTGAACAACTTTTCAAAGGTCTTCACCAAGCACATTGTCCGCTTCGGCGTCGATCTGCGCCGCGAGCGCAACGACCTGTTGCAGACGCAAACTTTCAACCCGCGTGGCCGATTCGAATACAATCCAGGCCAAACGGGAGACCCCTCGAACACCGTGCGCAACTTCGCCAACGGCTTCGCGTCATTTCTGCTCGACTCACCGAGCCTGAGTGGCCGCGATCTGCCGTTCGTCTTCCCTGCGCGCCGCGAGTTCACCTATAACTTCTACATTCAGGACAAGTGGCAGGTCAGCTCCAAGCTCACCATCGATCTCGGCGTCCGCATGGAGCGCGAGCGCGGCTCCCGTCCGCGATTCGCCGGTGGCTACTCGAACTACAACCCCACAAACAACACGCTCGAACTCTCTGGCTTGGGCAACATCCCCATCAATATCGCGAACTCGAATAACAACTTCGGCCCGCGTCTGGGCATCGCTTACCGATTCGACGAAAAGACGGTGATCCGTTCGGGTTTCGGCATCAGCTACTTCCCGCGCCGCATGGGCCAGACGAACTATCCGATTCTCCAGAACAACGGCTACCCGTCCTCGAATACCTTCGTCTCTTCGGCGGTAACGATGACCACCGGTTTTCCCATCTTCGTCCCGGTTCCCATTCCCGCCAACGGTGTAATCGAGAACGCGCCCCTCACCAGCAACTACGGCATCACGCCGCAGGATCTGGCGAGCCCTTACGTGCAGAGTTGGAATTTCGCCATCCAACGCGCGCTTCCCTTCAAGCTCGCGCTCGATGTTGCCTACGTGGGCAACAAAGGCGTGAATAACCAGACCGGCTACAACCTGAATGCGTCTCTGGTGCCCGGTTCCGGCAACAACGGGCGTCCCCAGTTCCAGACCTTCCGGCGCACGGCCGACTCCTCCATTCCGAATGGCAGCAGCACCTGGTACCACGGATTGCAAGTAAAGCTCGACCGCCGCGTGGGCGACAGCCTGTTCCTCACCACTGCTTACACGTGGAGCAAGTCGCTCAACTATGCCGACGATGATGGAGGCTACGCCACCAATATCAGCAAGGCGTTGAACAAGGGCCGTTCCACCGACAACCGCGTGCATGTCTTCACGCAGAGCTACATGTGGCAGCTTCCCTTCGGCAAAGGCAAGAAGTTCGCCAACTCCGGCGTCGCTATGTGGCTCGTCGGAGGATGGGAGATCCAAGGGCTGCTCAGCATGATGACCGGCTCCTGGTTCTCGCCGTCGGTATCGGGAATTGTGAACGCACCCGGCAACGCCGACCGCCCGAATTGGGTCGGGCCCATCAACTATATTGGAGACGCCGGCCCCGGCCAGCAGTTCTTCGCCAAGGACGCCTTCGCCACGCCCGCCCAGAACACACTCGGCAACGCGGGCCGCAACATCATCCAAGGCCCCGGACTTGTGAACCTGGACGCCGCGCTCCATCGCAACTTCCAGCTCAAGGAAGGCATGCAACTGGCGCTCCGCGTGGAGAGTTTCAACTTCTCCAACACTCCGCACTACAGCAACCCGAATGGCAACGCGCAATCGCCCCAGTTCGGCCAGATTAACGGCGCTGAGCAGGATCAGCGGCAATACCAGATCGCCCTAACGCTGCGTTTCTAGCGTGCCGGTCTTCCGGCGGCGGCCTGGCGGGATTCCAGCCAGGCCGCCAACTCTAACGCACCACTCCGGCGGGCCGCGCCGAGTGGCGTCAGTTTGTCCCATCCGATCCAGTTCAGATCCGCACCACGGTTCAATAGGAACTCCGCCGCTTCGCGCTGGCCTCCGTGGCAGGCGCACCAGAGGGCTTGCGTAATCTCATCGCGCGTTGGTTCACGCGCTCCGAACTCCTTTTCCACGCAGTCCAGCAATCCCAGCGCGGCCGATTGCCACAAGTTTGTCCGCGCGCCCCGCTCCAACAACCGGCGCGCCGCCATCCACTGCGCAAACGCCACGGCGTCCGCCATCGGCGTTCCACCCGCGATCACCGCGCCCGCGGCTTCGATGTCCGCGCCTTGGTCGAGCAGCGCATCGAGCGCGGCGACATCGTCGCTACTGGCGGCCCAATGGAGAGGGGTCTCCGTGTGCGGGCCCGCGTGGGGACTGGCGATGCGCGCGTTCACATCCGCGCCGTGTTCCACAAGCGCGGCGATCGTTTCCGCCACGCGGGGAAAGTGGCCCGGCCAATCGGTGGCGATGTGCAGCAGGCTGCGCTCACACGCCTTCGCATCCACAATACGGGCCGAAGCGAGTTCGGCGTTTCCCGCCAGCAACTCGCGCAGCCCGGCGATGTTGCCGGCATGAATGGCCGCGACTACCGTAGCGGCCAGCGGCTCGTCCGGCGCCATTCGCAAAGTGGTCATCTGACCATGTTAGCGGTGCTACAGTGGAGCCATGAAGCACCGGGTGATTGGCGTCACCGAGTTTAAGGCGAAGTGCCTGGCTTTGCTCGAAGAAATCGGCGAGTATGGCGGTAGTTTGACCGTCACCAAGCGAGGTAAGCCGCTGGCGACTGTGGGGCCGGCCGTGAAGGCCGCATGGCGATCTCCAGAGGGCGTTCTGTCGCACTTGAAGCTTCCCGCTCGGGCCTTCGATCCCAACACGCAACTGGATTGGGACGTCCTAAAGGACAACGAATATTGAGGCCCCATCTTCTTCTGGATACTCACATCGTAGTCCGCTGGCTGGCCGAGCCAAGACGGTTGACTCGCGATCAAGCCAGGGCGTTACGTGAGGCGGTACGGAACCGGCAACAGGTCGCAATCAGCGGGATCTCCCTGCTGGAGATCGCTCAACTGGACGGCCTGGGCCGAGGCCGCGCGCCCGCGCCGCCACGAGAGATGTTGGCCGAAATTGGCAAGAATCCCGTATTTCAGATCCTCCCACTCACAGTTGAAGTAGCGGCCGAGGTGGCCGCCCTGGGTCCGGCATTGCGGGATCCGGCCGACCGGGCCATCGTTGCCACGGCGCGCGTGCATGCGCTGCGGCTGTTAACTTCCGATCTACGAATTATCGATTCGAGACTTGTACCGGTGGTGTGACAACTTACGGCCGAGTGAGCGCATTCGCAAGACTTGCAAATGCGGTCTCAACTCGCGTGCCCTCGTCTCCCGAAAGAAACGCGGTTCCATACGCCCGGCCCTCCGTTGAGGTCCACGTCTTGGCAGATTCCCAATCCTTCCGGTGAAGGATTTCGAACAATTCGGCGGCCGCCGCGAGGTGGTCCCGGTAACGTCCTCTGTCCTCGGCCCTCGCCGTTCCTTTCATTGCGAACTGCACCGTCTCAACGTACTTCGCGAGTGCGGAGAACGCGTCCTTCTGGCGTCTTGCGTCAAACATTGTGAGGCGGCATTCGCCAGGCTAGCGCGTCGCGGGCACCGTCTTGCCCAGCCTCGGCACAACTACTTCCTGCGTGTAGCGGTCATGCTCACGCAGGGCGTCCATGGCTTCCTTCATCCTCATGCGCTTCACGATGGCCTCGATCTGCCGCTGGCCGTCGCGGCCCCATTGTTCGCGTTCGGCGGCGGTGGCCGGCAACTCGGCGCGGCCGCCGCCATGGGCCATCACGTCGTTGATCCAGGAGCCGAGCGCGAGGCTGCCCGAGAAGCCCAGCTTACCGAGCGTGGCGAGTCCCTTGTTCTCCGGCACTGGCGTGGCGGGGTGGGTCTCGGCGTCGCCATACTCGCCTTTGAGCGCCAGGTCGACGATGCGCCCGGTCATCCAATGCGCGCCATAGAGCGTTCGATTGCGCTCGTCCTCCTTCAGTTGGAGGCGGGGCAGGTAGGTGTCCATATTGATGTAGAGAATCGGCACGCGGGTCTCTTCGAAGAATTCCCGGGCGAGCGTGCCGGCGGTGAGCGGCGCGGGTCCGTGGCTGGAGGACACATACACTTGCCGCCGGAAGCCCTGGCGCAGAAGCGAGTAGGCAAGGCTCTTGAGGAACTGCGTGCCTTCGTGCGGCGTGTTGTTCACGGTGGCCGAGGCGACCGCCGTGGTACCGGGGAACGACCAGACCAGGCCCGGCATATAGAGCCCGCCGGTCTCTTCGGCCATCGCCATGCAGTAGGCGAGCGGCGCCACATAGTCGCGCCCGCTGGGTTGGATGCCGTTGGTTTCTACGGCGCCGACGGGGATAAAGATGATGTCCGATCTCTTCAGAAAATCGCCCACCTGCACCTGGCTCAACCGCGTCAGATCGCGCGTGTGAAGCGGCCTCACCTGGCCCCATATGGTTACCGCTAAAGCGATTGCAAGCACTACGAGTTTTGGCATCCCTTGTTCCTCTGCGCTCCGTATGATATGACATTGTGCGGGATGAAGCACCAGGTTTGTGTCTGCATACGTGTCTCTGCTCTTGCCTTGGGCATCTTCGCGCCCGCGGCGCTCGCGCAACGGGCCCCGCTCTTCAAGGATGAGATTCTGCCGATTCTCGAGAAAAGCTGCAACAACTGCCACAACCCGAAGCAGAAGATGGGCGGGCTCGACCTGACTACCTTCGCGGGCGTGATGGCGGGCGGCGGCAGCGGTCCGGTAATTGCGCCGGGCAAGCCGAATCACAGCCTGATGTGGATCATGATCGAGTCGGGCAAGATGCCGATGGGCGGCGCGTTGAACAAGGCGCAAAAACAGGCGATTAAGGCTTACATCGAACAGGGCCGTTTCCCGAAGAACGAACTCGACGCGCTGGCCGAAGCGCGCGAGGCAAAGCTGATCACGCCCGAGGCGCGCAAGTGGTGGTCGTTCGTGCGGCCGGTGAATCCGGCGTTGCCCGTAGTGAAGCACAGCGCGCAGGCGCGCACGCCGATTGACCGTTTCATTCTCGCCAAGCTCGAAGAGCGCGGATGGAAAATGCAACCCGAGGCGAGCCGCGTGAACCTGATGCGGCGCGCCTATTTAGGGCTGACCGGACTTCCGCCCACCCCCGCCGAAGCGCAGGCGTTTCTCGATGACAAGTCGCCCAACGCGTACGAGAAGCTGGTCGACCGGCTGCTGGCTTCGCCGCAATATGGCGAGCATTGGGGAAGGCACTGGCTGGATGTCGCGGGCTACTCCGATTCGCGCGGCGATGCGGGCGATGTGGATCGCGAGGTCTCCTACAAGTATCGCGACTATGTGATTCGCGCCTTCAACAACAACAAGCCGATCAACCGTTTCATCCTCGAACAAATGGCCGGCGACCAGCTTGTGAACTACGACGCGAAGGTGCCCCCGACCGAGGAACAGCGCGAAGCGCTCACGGCGACCGGTTTCCTACGCACGACGGCCGACATCACCGACAACCAGACCATCTACGAGGTGGACAAGTACTTCGATGCGCTGCAGAAGTCGATGGAGACCAGCCTCTCCGCCGTCACCGGACTCTCGATCGGCTGCGCCCGCTGCCACGACCATAAGTTCGACCCGATTCTGCAGAAGGATTACTACAAGCTGACGGCCTCCTATCAGGCCGTGTTCGATCCGGAGAACTGGCTGGCGGCGAACCTCTCGTATGGTCCGTGGCCGGGCCGCATCATTCCCGACATTCCGGCCGACAAGCGCGAGGCGTGGATCAAAGACGTCACCAGCAACGATGCGAAGACAATTCGCCGCCTGGACGATCTGCTGGAAGCCACCTACCAGCGTTTCCGCGCGACGGCCAAGGCGGGCGGCGATATGTCGCCCGAGGCGCGCGCGCAGATGCGGCTGGTGATTGAGAACGATCCCGACTTGGAGATTGACCGCTCGGCCGAGAAGGGCGACCTCTCCGACAAGGTTCTGGAAGAGCGCTACCCCGAGCTGTTGAAGTGGAAAGAGGAGCTGATCGCCAAGCGGGCCGCGCGCCGGAAGAAGAATACGGCGATTGATCCGAATTACATCGAGGCGGCGTGGGATGTTTCGAAGACGCCTTCGCCGACTTATATCCTGCAGCGCGGCAACTATCTCGCGCCGGGCGCGGCCGTGGAGCCCGGCATACCGGCGGTTCTGGACGATCCGGCGAAGCCCTTCCGGTTCCCCAATCCGGCTGAGCACCCCGAATGGAATCACACGGGGCGGAGGCTGACGCTGGCGAACTGGATGGTGTCGCCCGAGAATCCGCTCACCGCGCGCGTGTTCGTGAACCGCGTGTGGCAGTTCCACTTCGGTGAAGGCATTGTGCGTTCGGTGGACGATTTCGGCAAGCAGGGCGAGAAGCCGACGCATCCGGAGTTGCTCGACTACCTGGCGGTGCAGTTCCAGGAGCACAACTGGGATTTGAAGTGGCTTACCAAGCAGATCATGATGTCGCAGGTGTACCGGCAGTCGTCGGCTGAGCAACCGGAGCAACTGGCGGCCGATCCGTCGGCGCGCCTGTTGTGGCGCAAGCCGCCGTTGCGCATTGAAGCGGAAGCCGTTCGCGATTCGATGTTGAAGGTGAGCGGTTTACTGAGCACCAAGATGTACGGGCGGCAGGAGCCGATCAAGCGCGGCGCCGACGGCCAGTGGATGGAAGACGAGAGCAAGGGTGACGCCAACCGGCGCAGCATTTATATCTCGCAACACCGCACGCGTCCGGTGGCCTTCCTGCACGCCTTCGATCAACCGAACATGACGGCCGACAACCAGGCACAGCGCTTCCGTTCGGCATTACCGATTCAATCGCTGGCGTTGTTGAACAGCCCGCTCATCATGCGCACGACGAAGGCCTTCGCGTCGCAATTATTGGAACAGGCCAAGGGCGATCCGAACGATGCCCTGGCGCGAGCGTTTGCCGCCGCCTATTCGCGTCCTGCCACGGCACGCGAACTGGCGCTGGGCAAGGAAGCGCTAGCCGCCTCCAAAGATCCCGCCGAAGGATTGCGCCTGTTCGTGCAGGCCATTTTCGGCGCCAACGATTTTCTCTACATGTACTAAAGGACCGGAGACCAGCCATGAAACGATATCTTTCCCGACGGCAGGCGTTACGCGAAGCGGCCACAGGCTTTGGCGGCATGGCGTTGAGTTCGATGATGGCGCTGGAAAACCGCGCCTTCGCCAACTCGCTTCCGACCTACAACCTGGCGCCGAAAAAGCCGCACTTCGCGCCGAAGGCGAAGAACGTCATTTTCATCTATGTGGGAGGCGGACCGTCGACGATTGACATGTTCGATCCGAAACCGGCGCTGGTGCAGTACAACGGCAAGCCCGCGCCTTTCGAGATCAAGGGCCGCGCGTTGAACGGCTCGCAGGAGATCATGGCCAGCCCGTGGACGTTCACCAAGTGCGGCGAGAGCGGGCGCGAGATTTCGAACCTGCTGCCGCATTTTCAGAAGGTGGTCGACAAAGTGAGCTTCGTGCGTTCGATGCGCACGGACCGCATCGATCACTCGACGGCGCAGTTCACCTTCGTGACGGGGCGCGGATTTACTGGTTTCCCGTCGATTGGCGCGTGGGTCAGCTACGCCTTGGGCACCGAGAACGCAAATCTGCCCGCATACATCGCGCTGGGCGAAGGCGCTTCCATCGGCACGCGCGCGCACTCTTCGGCATGGCTGCCGCCGGTATATAGCGGCACGTCGATGCGCGCCGACGAGAAGGCGCCGATCTTCAACATCAGCCGGCCGGAATCGATGACCTCGGACGACCAGTCGCGCCTGCTGCGCATGGTGAACGAACTGAATCGCGAGCAGAAGGCGCATCATCCGCTGGATCAGGATCTGGAAGCGCGCATTGCGAACTACGAGTTGGCGGCGCGCATGCAGTTGGAAGCGCTGCGCGTGGCCGATCTTTCGAGCGAAACGGAAGCGACGCGCAAACTGTATGGCGTGGAGCAGCAAGGCTCGGGCGAGTTCGGCAAGCACTGCCTGATGGCGCGGCGTTTGATCGAAAGCGGCGTGCGGTTCGTGCAGGTGTACGGCGGCGGCGGTTGGGATACGCACTCAAACATCGGCGGGCAACTGCCGGGCCTGTGCCATCGCCACGACCAGGGCCTCTCTGCGCCGCTT
>CAYUZM010000020.1:0-4075 GCA_964449665.1 uncultured Solibacteraceae bacterium | reverse complement strand
TGCTGACCGATCTCGATCAGCGCGGCATGATGAAAGACACACTCGTGATCTGGTCCGGCGAGTTTGGCCGTCTGCCTACGATTGAAGCGCGCAGCAACGCTCCCGGGCGCGACCACAATCCGTATGGCTTCTCGATGTGGATGGCGGGCGCGGGCGTGAAGCGCGGATTCGATTACGGCCAGTCCGACGATCTTGGCTATGCCGCGATTCCCGAATTCGCGCTCGGACATGCCGACATCCATGCCACGGTGCAGCACCTGCTGGGCGTGGACTACGCGAAAAACACGTTCTTCTACGAGGGCCGCGACGAATCGCTCGTTGGCGTGACGCCCGCCCGCGTGGTGAAGGAAGTGCTCGCCTAATGCGCCGGCGCGATTGGCTTTCACTTGCCGCCGCGGCGCCTCTGGCCGGCACGCCCCTGTTCGCCAACGGCGGAGTGAAGCGGCTTACGCCGGGCACGCGGATTCGCGTCGGCCTGAATGCCTACTCGTTCAACAAGCCGCTGATGGCGGGCACGATGAGCATTCCCGACGTGCTCAACTATTGCGCCAAGCAGCAGATCGATGGCGTTGATCTGAACGGCTACTACTTCAAGGGCTCACCCGTCCGCGCGACCGATGAGAATATCTACTCGATCAAGCGCGCGGCGTTTCTCAATGGCGTGACGATTACGGGCACGGGCGTGCGCAACGACTTTGCGCTCACCGACGCGTCGAGCCGCCGCGGCCACGTGCAACTGGTGAAGGATTGGATCGACGTCGCCGCCAAGCTGGGCTCGGACATGGTGCGCGTGTTCGCCGGACGCGAAGTGCCGAAGGGCTTCACGTTTGACCAGGTGCTGGAGTGGATGGTGCCCGCGTTTCAGGAGTGCGCCGAGTATGGCTCCAAGCGCGGCGTGATTGTGGGTTTGCAGCACCACGACGACTTCCTGAAGACGGCGGATGAGACGATTCGCGTGGTGCAGGCGGTGAAGTCGGAGTGGTTCAGCGTGATTCTCGATGTGGGCAGCCTGCGGCAGGGCGACCCTTACGCTGAGATTGAGAAGCTGCTGCCGTACTCTTCGAACTGGCAGATCAAGGAACACGTCTGGTACAGCACTAAGAAGGTGGACATCGACCTGCCGCGCCTGCGCGCGATCATCGACAAGGTGGGCTACCGGGGCTTCACGCCGGTTGAGGCGTTGGGGCCGGGTGATCCGGAAGAGGTCGTGACGGCGTTCCTGAATAAGGTGCGGAAGGCGTTCGCGTAGCAGCGTCAGACTTCCACCCTTACGACCTGGCCGCGCTGCACAAAATCCACAGCGCTGGCAATGCGCGCGGCTGAGGGCTGAATTGTGGGCCAGTGGTTTGTGGATACGATGACCACCGCAATCTTCCGATCCGAAAAGTTCTACTGATACTGGACGTTCTGATCGCAGGTCAGTAACACTTCAAAGCCAGCGTTCTCGGCGGCGTCCAAGAGAGCGCCATTCTCCAGTCGTTGCCAATTCAAGGCACCCGTACGTGTCACTTCATGGCCGCACAGGTAACGGGCCAATGGCGCTGGAGTATTGGTGTCGAAGAGAATCTTCACGCGGCGACGGCCGGTTGGGCTAACGAAGCTTTAGTAAATGCGAGAACCTCATGGACGTGCTCAGATGTCACTTCCGGAAACCACTCCAGGAACTCGTCAATCGTTGTGCCCTCGTCGAGGTGCTCGAACAGCGACACGACCGGCATCCGGGTGCCCGCGAAACACCACTGTCCACCCAGCTTTCCGGGGTTGCGATCGACGGCCTTGCACTGGCTCCAGTCCATGCCCCAATTTTAGCGCCACGTGGACGGGGCGGCTTTCGCCGGCCTACTTCTTCGTCTTCTTCACGTAGTCGTCGTAGATCTTGGCGATTCCCGCGCTCGTATGGTCGCCGGGGTGGACAACGACACGGTAGCGGAAGCGCCAGGTTTCGCCGGGGTTGAGGGTGAGCGAGCCGTCCTTGGTTTTGTCGGCGTAGAAGTCATGCTCGCCGAAGATGTTGGCGGCGAAGAGGCCGTAGTCGCGGGCGTGCCAGTAGGTGGGGTGCTTGGGGTTGCCGGGGTGGTCGAGGAAAGCCACGCCGAGGGATTCGCCCTCCACGGTACCGGCGTAGTCGACCCACGGGAAGCGCTTGCCCCAGATGAGCTTTTCACCGACGGCGCCGGTGGAACTGGTCATCTTGCCGGTGTGCTTGCCGTCGAGCGGGGCGGTGAGGCGCAGCGCGAAGGTGCCCTCCTTGGTGTCGCCGAACTTGGCCGGTTCGGTGGAGGTGAGGCTGATATCGATGTCGATGATGCGCAGTGTGGGGTCGGAGTAGAAGGTCATCGTGCGCGCTTCGTTGAGCAGCACTTTGCCCGCTGGTGTCACCCATTCGAACGCGGCGGCGATGGAGCCTTCCTTCTTGCCGCTCTTCAGACCGGTGATGCGCTTGGTGCGGATGGTGCCTTGCTTACCCTTCATCTGAGAGGCATCGTTGGCCCAGAAGTCGACGCCGTTCACGTCGCCGTGGGAGAACCACAGACCGCGGTGGTGGATGTGGTCCTTGGCCTCGCCTTCCTTCTGCTCCATCGGCCACACGCGCGAGACGATCTTGCCGGAGGCGGCGCGGATAGGGTGCAGGTACGGTTTGGTGGTGTCGGCGCTGGTGAAGAGCGCGGTGAAGGGTTTGCCGTCGATTTCGACCATGACGCGGTCGGAGCCTTGGGTGATTTTGACCTGGGCGGAGGCGGACACGGCTGTGAATGCGACCGCTACAAGGAGGGAAGCGACGGGAAATCTCATGTGACGTAGTAGATCACATGCCGGGGGCGGCGCTCAAGCGGACAGGCTGGCGGCGGGTTCGCTCTCTTCCTGAATTTTCTCGATGCGGACGAGGGCGACGCGGTTGCGGTCCATTTCGAGGACGGTGAAGCGGCGGTCGCCGTGGTCGATGGTGGCGCCGCATTCGGGGATGGCGCCGAGGCGGAACATGAGGAAGCCGGCCAGCGTTTCGAAGCCCGCCTGCGAGGGCAACTCGATGCCGTACATGGTTTCGAGGTCGCGGATGGGAATGGCGCCGTCGAGTTCGACGACGTCCCAGGCGACGGGCAGCGGAGGCAGGCGAACGTCGTGCTCGTCTTCGATCTCGCCGAACACTTGTTCCATGGCGTCTTCGAGCGTCACCAGGCCGACGACGGTGCCGAACTCGTCGACGGCAAGGGCCATGTGGGAGTGGGAGCGGCGGAAGTCCTCGATCAACTGCGGGAGCAGCTTCGTTTCGGGAACGACAAGGGGCTTGCGAAGGTAGCGGTTCAGGTCAAAGGGAAGCGGCGGGTAGCGGCGGTCGATGGCGATGCGGCGCTGCTGCCAGACCTCGAGCATGTCTTTGGCGTAGACGATGCCGTGAATGTTTTCCGGGTCGCGCTCGTAGACGGGAATGCGCGAGTACTTCGCTTCGCTGAAGGCCTTCAACACCTCGTCGAGCGTGGCGGTGTTGGGGATGCTGGCGAAGTGGTTGCGCGGGACCATGACTTCGCGCACGTTGAGGTCGCGCAGGTCGAGGAGCTTGTGCATGGCCTCCTCTTCGAACGACTCGATCATGCCGTGCTTGCGGCTGGAGGCGAGGATATACTTCAACTCCTCGGGGTTGTGCGTGCCGGGGGCGTGGGAGTCGCTGTGCGCGCCGAGGAGGCGGGAGCAGTAAGCCGAGCTGCGTTCGATGAAGGTAATGAACGGGCCGCTGATGCGGATGAAGACCAGCAGCGGCGGGGCGAGCAGCGCGGAGAGGCGCTCGGCCTTTTCGATGGCGATGTTCTTGGGGACGACTTCGCCCACCACCACGTGGATGTAGCTGATGCCAAGGAAAGAGATGGCAAAGCTGACGCCGTGAAGGACGTATCCGGGAATCCACGAGGGGCCGCCGGCGATGACGGAGGTCAACATGCCGTGCACGGTGGACTCGGCTGCCCATCCCAAGCCAAGGCTGGCGACGGTAACGCCGAACTGGCCGGCGGAGTGCATGCGCCCGGGGTTCTCCAGCAGTTCCAGCGCGGTTTGCGCGCCGGGCACGCCTTCCTCTTTCATT
>CAYUZM010000019.1:13446-18021 GCA_964449665.1 uncultured Solibacteraceae bacterium | reverse complement strand
ATGTTCTTTTCGTCGAGCAAGGGAACGTTCGGCGGAGGCGGGGGCGGGGGCGCGGCGAGGAAGTTTTCGAGCACCCATAGGCCGCGCAGCACGGGCGAGGTGCGCGTAGGGTAAGACGTGACGGCGAGGACGCTGGCCTGCGTGAGGACCCCCGAGCGCTGGACGCCATCGAGTTCGACGCGGCGAAATTCTTTGCCGGTGATTCCCTTGATGCCGTAGTGGCGGGCCAGACGGTCGTTGAGATAGGTGAACTTGCCGTCGAGAAAATCGGTGATGGGCCGGTCTTCGCGAACGATCTCGTTGAAGAAGAGAATCGTCTCCTTGTACATGGCCTCGCGGAGTGTGCGGTCGAATGTGGGGAAGACCTTGGGGTCGGGGCGGAGGCTATCGACATTGCGCACTTCGAGCCACTGGCCGGCGAAGTTTTCGGCGAAGGCGGCGGCGCGTTCATCGGCGCGCATGCGAGCGACCTGGGCGTCGAGCACGCCGGGCTTGCGCAACTCGTTGCGTTCGGCGAGCGAGAGCAGCTCTTCGTCGGGCATGGAAGTCCAGAGGAAGTAGCTGAGGCGCGAGGCGAGTTCGACATCGCTGATGCGCACGGCGACGGTGGGATCGGTGGCTTTGGGGTGGTGCTCTATGCGGTAGAGAAAGTTCGGCGAGACGAGTGCGGCCTTGAGGGCAAGGGCGATGGAGGCGTCGAATCGGTCGCCAGCTTCACGGGCGCGCGAGTAAAAGCGGGTGAGGCGCGCGACTTCTTCCTGTGTGACGGGACGGCGCCAGGCGCGGCGGGCGAACGAGGAGAGAATGCGTGAGGCGCAGGCTGGCGTGTCATCGGTGCAGAGGAAGATCTTGCGGTACTGCGGTGAGGGCTCGGGCGGCAGGGCGTTGTAGGGTCCGCGAATCTCAATGTTGTCGAAGAAGAATTCGGAATTGCCGGTGAGGCCGTAGTCGGACTGGAGGCCCACGGCGACTTCGTGCAGGCCGCCGGGGATGCGCGCCTTCACGTCGAAGTGGCGCGTGGCGATGCCTGCTTCAAGCGGGATGGTCTTGATGATGGCGCCATCGACCAGGACGTGGAGCTTGTAGTATTCGAGGGTTTGGCCCTGGCGGAGTTTCAGGTTCACGCGGAGTTCGTAATCGGCTTCAGCGGGAAAAGTGTGGCGGACGGCGAAGGCTTCGTCAAGCAGGGGGACGGGCGACTTTTCGGGCTTGCCGGCCTTCTCTGGTTCGTAGCGGTCCATGGTGGGACGCTTGGGCGCTTCGCGAGGAAGAATCGCGCGCACGGCACGGTCGGCGGCGGAGAGGTAGCGCTCCATGAGGACGGGCGAAATGGTGAGCACGTCGCCGTTGTTGTCGAAGCCGTAGCCGGAGTCGTCGACGGGGAACTCGTCGGCGGGGCGGAGGTCGAGGCCGATGAGATCGCGGATGGTGTTGTTGTATTCGGCGCGATTGAGGCGGCGCGCGGTGACGCGGCCGGGGTCGACGGGGCGGGCTTTGTCGAGTGCGGCGAGACGCGATTCGAACCAGGCGAGGGCGGGCTCCTTCGTTTCGGGCTTGGGTTGGGGAAGTGGCTTGGGCGGCATCTCGCCCGACTTCACTTTGCGGATGACCTTCTCCCAGAGTTCGTGCTCGGCGAGGGCTTTGGATTCGTCCAGATAGATTTCGAGGTCGAGGTTGGCCTGCTTGAGCTTCGTGCTGTGACAGGTGGCGCAATAGGTCTTGAGGAGCGGGCGGACGTGTTGGGTGAAGGCCGCGTCGGCGGCGGCCAGGGGGAGCGCGGCTGTTAGAAGGCAGAAGATGAGGGCGATTCGCACTTCGCTCTGTATTCTACATTTGATAGACCAGGATTCACATGAGGACACTTCGTTGCGGGATTGTGGGGTGCGGTTTCTTCGCGCAGTTTCATATCGACGCCTGGCGGCGGATGGAGGGCGTGGAACTGGTGGCGGCGGTTGACCCGGACCTGGCGCGCGCGTCAAACGCCGCGCCGCACGCCTATCCGGCGCTCGCGGAGATGTTGGGCGCCGAGGAGTTGGACATCGTCGATATTGCGACGCGGCCCGAGACGCATGCCGCGCTGGTGAAGGAGTCACTGGGGCGAGGGCTTCCGACGATTTGCCAGAAACCGCTGGCGCCCACGTGGGAGGAGTCGAAGGAGATTGCGGCGTTGGCGGCGCGGGCAGGCGTGCCGTTCATGGTGCATGAAAATTGGCGCTGGCATCCCTGGTATCGCGAGGCGCACCGGTTGATTCAGGCCGGCGCGATTGGGCGGCCGATCACCTATTGCTTTCGCGCGCGGAAGCGCGATGGTCTGGGACCTGAGCCGTATCGCGATCAGCCATATTTTCGCGAAATGAAGCGGCTGCTGATCTATGAGACGTTGATCCATCCGATTGACACGGCGCGGCTGCTGTTTGGCGATGTCACTGATGTTTACTGCGACACGCGGCGGCTGAATGCGGCGATTGTGGGCGAGGATTTGGCGATCCTTTTGCTGTCGCATGAGAGCGGGCTGCTGGGGTCGATTGATGGGAACCGGTATACGGAAGGCGGATATTATGTGCCTCGCGATGGTTCGCCGCCGCTGGGCGAGGCGACGTTTGAAGGCGAGGAGGCGATGTTGACGTTGACCAATGACGGGCACCTGCTACGCAACGGCGAGATTGTCTGGCAGAACGACGTCCACACGGGATATCGCGGGGATTGCGTGCTGGCAACGCAGCGGCATTTTGTGGATCACCTGCGCAACGGGACGCCGATCGAGACGGACGCGGCGGAGTATTTGAAGAGCGTAGCGGTGATGGAGGCGGCGTATCTGAGCGTGGCACGCGGGGCGCGGGTGAGCGTGAAAGAGCTGTTGGGCGGGCTATCCTAAATCATGCGGCTTGGCGTGGATTTTGGAACCACGCGAATCGTCGTTGCGGCTGTGGATCGCGGCAACTATCCGGTCGTGACGTTCGATTCGCCCGATGGCGACCCGTGGGAGGGCTTTCCCTCGCTGGTCGCGGCGCGCAATGGGGAGGCCCTTTACGGCTTCGACGCCTGGCGCGCGCAGGAGGCCGTGGACACGACCGTGGTCCGCTCGATCAAGCGGTTCCTGATGGACGCGGGTCCGGAGACGCAGGTGAGCATCGGGTGGGACACGTTCCGAATGCTGGACCTGTTGAGCGGGCTAACGGCCGCACTGCGGACGGCGTTGATGGAGGCGAGCAGCCTCACGCTGAAAGCCGGTGAGCCGCTGGAGATCATGCTGGGCGTTCCCGCAAATGCGAATGGCAATCAGAGGTTTCTCACGGTGGAGGCGTTCCGACGGTCGGGCTTTGAAGTGATCGGACTATTGAACGAACCCTCTTCGGCGAGCATTGAGTACGGCCACGCCATTCGGGGGAAATCGGGCGCGACGCGCGATTCGATCATAGTGTATGACCTGGGCGGCGGCACGTTCGACGCCTCGCTGGTGGAGATGGATGCGCAGCGTCACGAGGTCCTGGCGAGCGAAGGCATTCCCACGCTGGGCGGAGACGACTTCGACGACATTTTGGCCGAACTCGCGCTGGACGCGGCGGAACTTGATCAAGCCGCGCGGGAGACATTGACGCAGGCCGAAGTGTTCCGGCTGCACGAAGAATGCCGGCAAAAAAAGGAAGGGCTGCACCCGAACACGAAGCGATTGACGATCGATTTGGATAGCGTGCGCGAGGGGTGGCCGAGCGTGCAGGTTCCGGTGGCGGATTTCTACGGGCGCTGCCAGGCGATGATTGACGAGACAGTGCACGCGGTGGAGGATCTGCTACGCGGGCGCGAGGCGGCCGTGGAAGGCGTTTATGTGACGGGCGGCTCAAGCGAGTTGCCGATGGTGTCGCGCGCGTTGAAAGAGAAGTTTGGGCGGAGGGTGAAGCGGTCGGCATATCCGCGCTCGGCGACGGCGATTGGGCTGGCGATTCAAGCGGACACGCAGGCGGGCTATCAACTGCGCGAGAAGTTCACTCGAAACTTCGGCGTGTGGCGCGAGGCCGAGGGCGGGCGCACGATGGTGTTCGATCCGCTGTTCCTGAAAGGCACGCCGCTGCCCGCGGCGAGCGAACCGCCGTTGACGGTGACGCGCAGCTACTATCCGGCGCACAACATCGGCCATTTCCGATATCTCGAGTGCAGCCATACGAGCGACGACGGGCGGCCGGCGGGCGAAGTGATGGTGTGGGACCAGATTCTGTTTCCGTTTGACGAAGCGCTGCGCGACGTGGCCGACCTGGCGGGCTCGCCCGTGATGCGTCTCGAATGGGCGGCGCCGTGCGAGATTCGCGAGGAGTATTCGTGCGACGCAAGCGGTGCGGTGAGCGTCCGCATCTCGAACGTGACTTCCGGTTATGAGCGCGGCTACCGGCTGGGGCGCTGGGCGGTGCAGCAGGCGCCTTTGGTTCCCGGCCGCAAGCGCCGCGCCGCCAAGGCCGCACGCAATTCCTGATATCTAACTATGAGCGAAATTCTGAAACCCTCTCTGAACTGGTTGCTTGTGTTTGTGCCCACTGCCGCATGGCTGAGATACGCGCAACCGGAGTCACACACGGCGATCTT
>CAYUZM010000019.1:0-13436 GCA_964449665.1 uncultured Solibacteraceae bacterium | reverse complement strand
ACGCGACATTTGGAAACGCGGCCGAGTTGATCATTGCGTTGATCGCGCTGCAGTAGGGCATGTTCGACGTGGTGAAGGCGTCGCTGACCGGATCGATCATCGGCAACGTGTTGCTGGTGATGGGCGCGTCGATGCTGGCGGGCGGGCTGAAGTATCCGACGCAGAACTTCAACGCGGGCGGGGCGCGTTCACAGGCGACGATGTTGATTCTCGCCGTGATTGCGTTGATCGTGCCCGCGGGATTTCACTATCTGGGCGGATCGGCGGCACTGCGGAGCGAAGGCGATTTGAGCCTGGAGATTTCCGTAGTACTGCTGGTTTGCTATGCGCTGAGTTTGCTGTTCAGCTTACGCACGCACCAGCATTTGTTCAAGGGAAGCGGCGACGTGGAGGCCGCGCACGGCGCGACGTGGAGCGTGGGCAAGGCGCTGGGTGTGCTGGCGGGCGCGACAGCGCTGATCGCGTGGATGAGCGAGATTCTGGTGGGCGCGGTGGAGCAGACGGCGCATTCGCTGGGAATGACGAGCGTGTTTGTCGGCATCATCGTGGTGGCGATCATCGGCAACGCGGCCGAGCACAGCACGGCGATTCTCATGGCGCGGGAGAACCGCATGGACCTGTCACTTGGCATCGCCATCGGATCGAGCATTCAGATTGCGTTGTTTGTGGCGCCGCTGCTCGTGGTGGCGAGCTACTTCATCGCACCAAGACCGATGGACCTGGTGTTCACGCCGGCCGAGGTGATGGCGGCGGTGATCGCGGTCGCCATCAGCGCGCAGATTGCCAGCGACGGCGAATCGAACTGGTTTGAAGGCGTGCAGTTGCTGGCGGTGTATATCATTCTCGGCATCACCTTTTACTTCCTTCCGGAGAGTGTGGCGGGTCACAAATGAACACGCAGGAACTTATTGCAACGTTGGCGTCGGCCGAGATTTATGACCTGGGGCAGCCCTATTTCGTGGGCATTCCGAGGCATCCGAATCATCCGCCGTATCTGTATAGCATGACGAAGCGGCATGGCGATATCGTCACGCCGGGCGGGACGAGTTCAGCCGCGGAATCAATCGCCCTGGGCACGCACGTGGGGACGCACATCGATGCCTTGTGCCATTTTTCCTGTGGTGGCGTGCTGTTCGGCGGTCACCGGGTGGAGGGGCTGCAGAGCACCGCGGGCGGCATGCAGAAGCATGGCGTGGACCAGGTGACGCCGATGCTGCGGCGTGGCGTGCTGCTGGACATAGCCGGGCAGCAGGGCGTGGAGGCGTTGCCGAAGGAGTTCGCGATCACGCCAGAGATGTTCGAGCGCGCCGAACGCGAAGCGGGCGTAAAGGTGCAGGCGGGCGACGTGGTGTTAATCCGTACGGGATGGGCTAACTATTGGGGCGACGACCATCTGTTCCTGCGGCAGGTGGAGCCGGGTCCGGAGTTGCCGGGCGGTAAGTGGCTGAGTGAGCGCAAGGTGTTCGCGGCTGGATCGGACACGATTTGCTTTGAGCGTGTACCCTCGCCCGATATGCCCGTGCACGTCCATCTGCTGGTGGAAAACGGGATCCACATCATGGAGGCGCTGAACATGGAAGCGCTAGCGCGCGACGGCGTGCACGAGTTCCTGTTCGTGGCGGTACCGATGAAGATTCGTGGCGGCACGGGCGCGCCGGTACGTCCGCTGGCGATTCGCGCGAGGGAGTAGGGCGCGAGCCGGGCGCGGCGTATTCGATGCCGGGATTGCACAACGAGCGTGTGCGACAGGGGGGAGTGCCCTTAAAGGTGGCGCGGAATTGGATATTGAAGGAGGAGAGCGGGCCGTTGCTGCAAAAATTGCACGGCCGAAATCCACCACTCCCGTGGCTGAAGATAGCCGGAAACGGGAAATCGGAGTGATGTCTCTAATAGGGCAGGAGGCACCACCCAAATGCGCAAACAAGTCCTTCCCCTACTTCTGATGGCGGCAGCCGTGGCGCTGCCTGCACTGGCCCAGCCGCGGCGCGGATATCCCGGCTATGGCAATGACCGCTACGATCGCGACGGCTATGCAAACTCCTATGGCCGCGAATCGTACCGGGGCAGTCCGGTGACGGCGGCGATGCGCGATCTGGAGATGATTTTCCGGCGCGCGCGGGTCGACAACCATGAAGCCAACCATTTCCGGAGGGCGTTGAACGAACTTGCCGACTTCGATCGCGATGCCCGGCGTGGGCGATTCGATCGCGGCAGCCTCGATAGTGCGCTAGACAATATGGGCGATCTGGCCCGGGCCGACCAGTTGCATCCGCGCGACCGGCAGATCATCCGGCAACGAATGAACGACCTGGCTTACCTGCGCAATCGAGGCAGGTACTAAGCGCACGGAACTTTCCGCCGGCGTGGGCCGTACTCCATTAGGCTGAATGGAGCGAAACATGCCGGAATTACGATCAGTTTTGAACAACGCGGGGATTCCCAGGATGCTGGGGGTCGCCGCTTTCTGTTTCGCGAGCCCCGCGGCGGCGAAGGCGCGCGTGGAGAAGAACGTCATCTACGGGATGTACTCGGGGCTGGCGCTTCTGCTGGACGTGCATTATCCGGAAAAGGCGAACGGGCTGGGCGTGGTGTTCGTATCAGGCAGCGGATGGAGCGCGCGGACTGTCTACGGCGCACCGCCGTTGAAGGAGCAACAAATCGGGGACTGGGGGCCATCGCTGCTGCGGGCGGGCTATACGGTGTTCGCGATCAATCATCGTGCGACGCCTCGATTCCACTATCCAGCTCCGGTGGAAGACGTACAGCGCGCCGTGCGCTTTGTACGCCACCACGCGGGCCGATATGGGATCGATCCGGCGAAGCTCGGCGGTGTGGCGGGGTCCTCGGGCGGGCACCTGATTGGTCTTGTGGCGATGCTGGGGGCAAGCGGCATCGCGGGCGACGCGGACGCGGTGAACCGCGAGCCGGCAACCTTGCAGTGCGTGGTGTTGCGGGCCGCGCCAACCGATTTGAAAAAAATGATCGGGGGCAGCACGTTGGGCACGGCGGCGGTGACGGCGTTCACCGGACGGCTGCCGATGCCGAGCGCGGAAGATCAGGAGGTCTACCGCGTGGCGTCTCCGATTGCGCATGTGTCCGTGACGTCGCCGCCTACGTTACTGCTACATGGCGATGCCGACGACACAGTGCCGTACCAGCAGTCGGTGGCGATGGAGGCAGCACTGCGCGCGGTAAACGCGCCGGTGAAACTGGTGCGAGTGGCCGGTGGAGCGCACGGTTCGGATTTTGGGACGGGCGGCAAGCCGCATCCGCAGTTCGCGGAGGTGCTAGTCCAGAGCGTCGCGTGGCTGGACCAGTACCTGAAGTTAGCGCGAGCGGCCCAGTAGCGGCGCGTCCATCGCCGTGCGAACTCGGCTCGGCGCGGGGACGGCGATGAACGTCCTTCGAAAAAACATCTTTCGATTCTGTTCGGGGCTGCATCCTCATTAGCCGGGCAGAGACGTGCCAGACTTAGGCAGGGGCGCATCCCCAAGGAGTCGTGCGTATGGAGCGGATCGCCATTTCGGGCGCGACCGGTTACATTGGGGGCAGGCTTGCGCCCCAGTTATTGGATGGCGGTTATGCCGTGCGCTGTCTGGTGCGGTCTCCAGCAAAATTGGAAGGCCGCGTTTGGGCCACGGACGCGCGCGTGGAGATCCGGGAAACGGACCTTGCTGATGCGCCGGCGCTGACGCGCGAGTTGGAAGGCTGTAGCGCCGCTTTCTACCTCGTTCACTCGATGATGTCGGCCGGTGGAGAATATGCGAAGCGCGATCAGGAACTGGCGCTCACCTTCGCCCGATCAGCCCGCGACGCCGGCGTGAAGCGCATCATCTACCTGGGAGGGCTCGGGGAGACGGGCTCGAATCTCAGCGAGCATCTGTCGTCGCGGCGCGACGTGGAAGGCGCGCTGGCCTCGGCGGGCGTACCGGTGACAGTGTTGCGTGCGGCGATGATCATCGGATCCGGTTCGGCATCGTTTGAGATTCTGCGCTACCTGGTGCACCGTTTGCCGATCATGATTACCCCAAAGTGGGTGAGCACGCTGTGCCAGCCGATTGCGGTTCAGAACGTGTTGACGTACCTTGTAGGCGTGCTCGGGGTTGCGGACACCACGGGCGGCGTGTTTGACATTGGTGGGCCGGAGGCACTACGCTACCGGGACATTATCCACTTGATGGCGGAGGAGTTGGGGTTGCCACGGCGCTGGATTATCCCAATTCCGGTGCTGACTCCGCGTTTGAGTTCCTATTGGATTCACCTGGTGACACCGCTGAGCCATAAAATTGCGGGCCCGCTGGCCGAAGGCCTGAAGAATCCGGTCGTGTGCCGTGACGACCGGATTACGCGTCTGGTACCGCAGAAGCTGTTGACCGTTCGCGAGGCAATCCATGCCGCGCTGAGCCAGGTGGCGGCTGGCGAAGTCGAGACGAACTGGTCAATGGCGGGCACGATGCCGGGTGATCCGGACTGGTCCGGCGGAACGGTATTTCGCGACAGCCGCGAGGTGAATATCGACGCCCCGGCCAGTACGATCTTCCGCGCGGTGTGCCGCCTTGGGGGCGGGCGGGGTTGGCATGCCGCCAATTGGCTGTGGATCATTCGGGGGTGGCTGGACCGGCTAGCCGGCGGGCCCGGTTTGCGCAGGGGGCGGCGGGATCCCGAGGCGCTTCGATTCGGCGAAGCGTTGGAATTCTGGCGGGTGGTTGGACTGGAGTACAACCGCCGGGTCGCCTTGCGCGCCGAGATGCGTCTGCCGGGGGAAGCACTTCTGGAATTTCGAATTGAACCACGAGACAACGGTAGCGGCTGCGTATTGCGCCAGACGGCGCTGTTCGAGCCTCGCGGGCTTTTTGGATTGCTCTACTGGTACGCTGTGCTCCCGCTCCATCACCTTGTGTTCAATGGCATGCTGGCAGGGATTCAGAACGATGCGATCGGATTGAGCGAGGAGGCACGCCGCGTGGCCGCTACACCGTCCGTCTGAGCGCAAGATCGAGTTCCTTTATCAGGCGCTCGCGCGTGAGCCTTATGGACGTCTCGGCGGCGATGTTCTTCTTTTCGTAGGGATCGGCGGTGAGGTCGTACATCTCGTCGGCGCCGGGCAGTTCGGGGTAACGAATGTACTTGTAGCGCGCGGTGCGGATGCCGTTCCAGGTGGGAGTGCGGGGGAAGTTGGGCTCGGCAAAATACTCGATGACGAAAGACGTGCGCCAGGTGCGGCGGTTGCCGCGCAGAGGCTCTTTGAGTGAGCGGCCGTGCATGCCTTTGGGGACTTCAACGCCGGCGAGGTGGAGGCAGGTGGGAGCGATGTCGATATTGAGCGCCAGGGCATCGGACTTCACGCCTTTGCCGACGAGCTTGGGAAAGCGCACCAGCAGGGGAATGCGGATCGACTCCTCGTAGGCCCAGCGCTTGTCGCCCAGGCGGTGCTCTCCCCAGAAATAGCCGTTATCGGAGGTGAAGATGACGACGGTGTTGTCGAGTTGATTGGTTTCTTCGAGCGCCTTGAGAATTTCGCCGACGCCGTCGTCGATGGAGGCGAGGCAGCGTAATTGGTCGCGGGCGATCTCATCGTGGCGGCGTTGTGAGGCGGCAGTCTTGCGATTGTCCTCGACCGGCCGGAGGAGGGCGGCTTTGCCGGCAAGATCGTAGGACATGTTCGGGCGCGAGGGGAACAGCTCGGTCTTGTAGAGATCCTTATGGCGCTCGGCGGGTTGGAAAGGGCCGTGGATGGCTTTGTGGGCGACGTAGAGGCAGAAGGGTTTGCTGCGCTTTTCCCGGACGAAATCGGCGGCGTGGCTGGACAGGATATCGGTGATGTACCCCTTCGCTTCGATCTGCTTGCCGTCGACATTCAACGGCGGATCAATGTACTGGCCTTGGCCTTTGAAGCTGACCCAGCGGCGCATGCCGGGACGCGGCGAGTCGTCAGTGCCCATGTGCCACTTGCCTATGTAGCCGGTGTCATAGCCGGCCTTTTGGAGCAGCGCGGGAAAGGTGGTGAGCTGGTGGCTGAGCGCGGCGCTATCACCGTTGCCTTTCACGCCGTGATGGTGCACGTATTGGCCCGTAAGGAAGCTGCCGCGCGCGGGCGAACAGAGGGGAGTGGTGACGAAGGCGTTGCGGAAGGTAATGCCTTCATGGGCGATGCGGTCAATGTGCGGCGTCTTCATCCAGGAGAGGCCGGTAGAGCCGAGCGCGTCCCACCGTAGGTCGTCAACGAGGATGAAGACGAAGTTGGGGCGCTGGGGCTGTTGCGCGAGGAGCGGAGCGGAAAGCGCGGCAAGCGCGCTGCGTCGTGTGATCATCGTGCGTCTCGTGGGCGGACGTAGTACTCCATTGTCGCCTCTCGCGTGGAATTCGCGGGCTCGGTGGCGGCGTCGGGGTGGGTGGAACGGTAGCGCTTCACGATGAGGTCCTGTAGTTGGGCAACAACCTTGGGGTTCTTTGCGGCGACGTCGGTGAATTCGCCGGGGTCGGCCTTGAGATCGTAGAGGCGCTGATAGCGGCCGGGGGTGGGGTCATCGATCAGGTAGCCGTCGGTGCGTTTGCGGCGTCCGCTGCAGTAGATGTACTTCCAGCGTTGCGTGCGCACAAAGACTTCTTCATTTTCGAGGTATTGACTGAAGACGTGGTCGCGGCCCTTGATCGATTTGGCTTCGAGGTAGGGGCGAAGCGAACGGCCATGTTGGACGGGAAGAGGGCCGGCGCCCAGCAGGTCGAGGATGGTGGGGGCGACATCGATGTGCTCGGTCATGTCGTTGACAATGCCTTGCCGCACGCGCCCGGGATAGCGAACGATGAGCGGGACGTGCATGGCGGGGTCGTAGCCGCAGTGTTTCTCAAAGCGGCCGTGTTGGCCGAGGCAATAGCCGTGGTCGGCGAGGTAGACGACCAGCGTGTCCTCTTCGAGGCTCAGTTGTTTGAGCTTATTGAGGACGATGCCGAGATTGCGGTCGAGGAAGCGCACGGAGGTGTAGTAGGACGCGGCGATTCCCGCACGTTCCTCCGGGGAGAGGTCGCGAAAGATGATGGGGATCTGCCATGCGTCTTCGGGGCCGATGCGTGGGACGGTGAAGCGTTTGGGATCGTAGTGGGCGAAGTCCTCGATGGGGAAGTCGTAGGGGGAGTGGGGCTCCTGGAAGCTGACCCATAGGGCAAACTGGTTGTCCTTGTTCTGTTCGAGGTAGTCGCATGCCTGGCTGGCCAGATAGGTACTGCGCATGTCCGATTCGTAGCGCGGATAGGGAAGCGATTCGGCGTTGAGCCAGATGCGGGCGGGGTCGCGGAAGGGCTGCCAGCGGGGTTTGGCGCGGATGCCCGACGGTACGGGCCGCGACGGCGTCCGCTGGCCCCATGCGCGGTTGATGACGTCTTCCGTCATGCACACGTCGAAGCCGTGGAGGCCGGGCGTGCCGGGCTGATTGAAGTGCATCTTGCCCATGACGGCGGTGCCGTATCCGGCGGATTTCAGTTGTTTGGCGAGAGTGGGTTTGTCGTTAGAGAGAGGCGTGGTGAGGACGGTCACGCCGGCGGAGGAGGGCATCTGACCGGTGAGCAACGATTGGCGCGACGGCGTACACACGGGTTGGTTGCAGAAGTGGCTGGCGAAGCGCGTGCCCTGGGCGGCAAGGGCATCGAGGTTTGGCGTTTCGGCGAGCTTGTTGCCGTTGCAGTTGAGGACGTAGCCGGCATGGTCATCGGCGATCAGGAAGAGGAGGTTGGGCTTGCGGGAGGGGCGGCCGGTTTGCGCGGCGAGAGTGGTTGCGGCAAGAGAACCGATCGCTTCACGGCGGGAAATCATGCGGCCAATCTATCACGGGGTGGCAGACGGGATGGGCGCCGGCAGCGGCCTTTTACCCGCGGGAATGGTCTGTTGGCGGAGATCGTAGACGTAGATCGACCAACCGATGCGGGCGGCGGGCGTGAAGCGTTGGAGCCAGGAGAAGGTGGGTTTGTCGAAGTAGACGTCGTAGAGGTTGGTGACGCTGATGGCGACCCAGTTGTCGAGCGTGTCGATGTTGCGGGGTTCATCCGCGCCAGGAAGGCCTCCATTGCGGACGCCGTAGTATTCCAGATCAGCCATTCCGAAATAGGCAAATTGGACGAGCGGGATGTTGTGTTCATCCATGTAGCGCTTGAGTTTCTTGACGTCTTGGCCCCAGTCGACGTTGGAGTCGAGGAGGTAGCGGGTGCCGCCGGCGGGGCCGCCCGCGAACTGGTTGAAGTAGGCGAGGTAGTCCGGATAGATGGTGGAATTCGCGGCGATGAGACCGATGGCAATGGCGGCGGTTGAGGCAACGGCGGCGGGTTTGGGAATCGCGGCGACGGCGGCGGCGATGAGCGCGAGGAGGAAAGGGTAAATGGGAAGGAGATGGCGCACGCCGATGTTGATCTGGCCCTTCATGGAGAGGGCGAAGTAGAACACGGGATAGGCCAGCAAGGCGAGACAAATCAGCGGGCCGTGGCGGCGCCAGAGATGAGGCAGAAGCGCGAGGGCCAGAACGAACCCGATGAGGACCGCCTCGGTGGACTTCACGGCGAAGGCGACGGGAAAGTAGCGTGGGTCGCCTTTACGGTTCACTTTGCCGAGGAGGAAGGAGGGGTGGCCGTCGTCGTTGTGTTGCGCGAGTTCGTTGAGGGCACTGAAGTAGCGGTTAGCGGCGCGCTTTTCCACTTGGAAGGGGGCCGAGCCGTAGCAGAGCAGGCAGATGGCGGCCGCCGAGACGATGACCGCGGCGAACGACCCAAGCGCGGTGAACCAGCGCATGCGGCCGCGCACGACCTGCACCAGCGCGAGGGCGAAGTGGATGGGCAGCACGAAGGGGGCGGAAAACTTGGTGGCCATGGAGAGGCCGAGCGCGAGGGCGGCGAGGATGAGGTCCCGCTTACGGCCGTGCTCGAGCCAGGCGAGCCAGGCGATGACGGCAAGGAACGTGAGGCAAGCTTCCGGCACGTCGGTAGTGACGTAGCGGCCGTGGGCGATGAAGTTGGGGTCGAAGGCGTAGAGCGCAAGGGCCGCGAGGGCGGCGAGTTCGCCGAAGCGTGAGCGGACCCAGAGCGCGAGCGCGAGGCCGAGGAGGAGCGAGAAGCCGATGGTGACCGAGCGCGCGGCGGCGAGGATCTCATCCGCCGGGCGTGTGTTCGTGTAGAGGAACTCGCGGCCCATTTCGGATTGATCGGGGAGGGTCCAGTTCTTGCTCGAAGTGTCGAAGCGGAGACCCTTGGTGAGAAGAGGAAGCGCGGCGAGGAGTTTGGCGAAGGGCGGGTGCTCCTGATTGAGGCGGAAGTCGCCGGTTTTCCAATAGCTATAGCCGGCGGTAAGGTGGACTGCTTCGTCGAAGGTTTGCGCTTCGAGCGAGGCTGTGTGCACCTGCAGCGCGGCGGCGGCGAGGAGGATGAGGGCTACGAGGAGCAGGAAGAAGCGGCCGGCCAGGAGGCCGGCCCCACTTGGTGGGACGGGGGCACTAGTGATTGGGCGCGGGGCGGACATTGAGGCGAAGGTAAGCGGCACCTGCAAGAGGATCGGGGTAGAACCAACCCGAGCCGGATTCGGCGACGATCTCAAAATAGTAGCGGAGATTGGCGGCGGGCGTCACGGTGAAGTGGGGGCGCGAAGCGGGAGCTTCTCCGACACGAAAGCTTTCGCCATCGTGCCAGTGGAGGCGGACGCGTTCGGCTCGCTTGGGTGTGGCGATGGCGAGTGAGAGCACGACAGGCTTGCCCGCGACCGCTCCTTTGGGCGGGATGTGGGTAAGTTTGGGCGGTTCGGGGAGAGCGCGCCACGCGGGTTCGCCGGTGACGCTCGCTTCCATCTCCTGCAGACCGGGAAACGTGGGCGCGGGGAGACCGGCGGCGCGCACGGCTTCCACTCGTGCGGCGGCGCCTTTGTACTCGCGGCGGGCAAGATAGTATGCGGAATCGTGTCCGGTGGATCGATACCAGGCGGCGGACTCTTCGGCGAGCAGCTCGCGCGCCTTCATGCGGCCGTAGTCGATCATGGGTTGGAGCGCGCCGAGTTCGGACTTGAAGGGAAGCAACGCGTCTTCGGCGTCGCGCGCAAGTTGGTGATACGCGGTGGCGAGTTGCAGTGGGGTGTAGCGCGCTGCGGCGGGCATGTGGGTGGCCTCGTCCGGAGTGGCGAGAAAGCGTCGTGCGGGGATGAAGGTGAGCGCGCGCGAGGCGAGTGTGATGGCTTTCCACGCGCCTTCGGCTGACTTACCGAAGCGGGGGCGGAGCAGCGCGGCGAAGCGCTTCTCCGGCGATTCGGGATCGTAACCCGTGAGTCCCCATGCGGCGTAGTAGAGTTCGTGGCTTTCGATGGGTAGGCGGGCGGGGACGGCAAATCCCTTGAGGCAGAGCAGGTCCACTTCGGAGAGGATGCGCGCGACGGAGACGGGATCGGCCCAGGGAATGGCGGTGCCTTCGACCGGCAGTTTGATGTCGAGCACATGGGCCAGTGCAGTTGCGGCGGCGAGTTTCAATCCGAATTGGGCGGCCGCGGGGCGGAGTTCGACGGGCGGCTCAGGTGTTACGAAAACGGTGTTGAAGCGCATCTCGGCGAGCAGGGCGAAGAAGGCGTGCAAGGCGTCACCGGCCGGAAGGTCTTCGCGACGGATCCGCACGCCACGGATCGCGTGGGCCGGGGCGTGCTTCCCTTCCTTGAGGCGGCCGTCGTCGCGTATTTGGCGAGCGGCTTCGTAAAGTCCGTACATGAGGCCGCGCAAGTCGCCTCCAAATACGGTTTGTCCGAGGATGCGGAAGGACTCGGGGGCGCCTGCATCGAGAACTGCGCGCACGCGATGCCGCTCCGGCTTGAGCCCGCGCGCGCGGACAGCCGCGTCGTAGGTCTGCAGGCCGAGTTCGCGCGGGCCGCCCCAGGCGGCGCTGATGCACAGGAGCACAAGGGCTCCCCGGAGAAGGTGCAAGGTCACGACCTCGTGGAAAAGGGTCTGGTCAGTATATCGCTACTTGGTGGCGGCGACTTCCACAACGGCGTGCCACATGAATTGCACGAGGCCGTAGAGGGAGTCCTCGCTGAGGCGTTCGACATCACTGTGCCAGCCGTGCTTGGCGAATTCGGCTTCATCGAAGCGCGGACCGATGCCGTAGGCCTGCACGCCCTTGGCGCGTAGCTGGGCGAGGTCGGTGGCGCCGGTGACCATGCCGGGCACGGTGATGGCGCCGGGATAGAGGCGGCGCTGCGCGGCTTCGAGGGCGCGGAACATCTCCGTGTCCAAACGGCTGGGAGGCGCGGCGGGACGGCCGGGCGCGGCGGGCACGATCTTTACGGCGGGGTCACCGATTACGCGCTCCATTTGAGCGTAAAAGGCGGTCATGTCTTCATCGGGAAGGGCGCGGATATCGAGCATGGCTTCGGCCTGCGAAGGGATGACATTCTCGCGGAAACCGGCCTTGAGAATCGTAGGCGAGATGGAGGTACGGAGGATGGAGTATTTGCCCAGGTCGTGGTTGGCGAAGTAGTCCTGGATGGCGGCAGTTCTTTGCGGGTCGACGATGCCGTTGTAGCGCGCTGCTTCCTCGGGCGGACTGATTGTTCCGAGGCGCTCGAAGAAGGTGCGCGTGACATCGTTGAGGCGCATCGGCGGTTCCCACGCGGCAACCTTGCTGACGGCGGTGGAGAGATGCACGACGGCGTTGTCACGCCGGGGGCGGGAACCGTGGCCGGAGGTGCCCGTGGCGATCAGCTTGGCGCGGCGTGGCACCTTCTCCGTGGCGGCGATTTCGACGAAGCGTACCTTGCCGTTTTCGGAGTGCACGAAGCCTCCTTCGGCGAGCGCGTACTCGGCTTCGATGTCCTGCCAGTGTTGCGTGACAAGGAAGTCGATGCCTACGTTGGTGGCTCCGGTGGCGCTCTCCTCGCTTGCTTCGGCGACATAGATGACGTCGCGATCGAGCGCGACGTCGAGGCGCTTGAGCTGGAGCATCAGCATGAGGCCGGCCGCGACGCCGTCTTTGTTGTCCGTGGTGCCGCGGCCCCAGATGTAGCCGTCCTTCAACACCGCGCCGAATGGATCGACGGGCCACATCTCGCGCTGCACGCCGACGGTGTCCGTGTGGCCGAGGATGAGGATGGGCTTCTTGCGGCCGTTGCCCTTGAGGCGTGCGACGAGGTTGGCGCGGCTGGGTTCGCGGGCGAAGATCTGGTAGGGGATGCCTTCGCGATCGAGGACGCCCTTCAGGTAGTCGACGACGGCGGTCTCATTACCGGGCGGATTGCTGGTGTTGATGCGGACGATGGACTGGTAGTGGAGCAGCGTTTCCGCCTTGGCCTTTTCCCAATCGACGACGGGCTCGGCGGCGCGGACCGAGAGAGCGAGGAGGGCGAGGCTGGGCAGCAGGATGCGCGTGCGCGAGTGGGGCATTGGGCATAGGGTAGCAACCCCATACAGCCTTTCGTGGACTGCTACCGCAAATCCCGCAACGTCGCACTCCACGGCGCATAGCCGCGAGCGGCCGAATACGGGTCTTCTTCGACGATGAACGCCAGATCGAAGACGCGATCGCTGGTGAACTCGTGTTTGCGTTCGGCGAAGTTCCAGGCCTTCATGGTGAGTTGCTTGCCGGACTGCGCGGCTTTCATGCGCAGGTGTTTTTCCTTCATGAGCGTGGGCGGGAAGGGGAAGCTAGCGTTGCGGGCCATGAGGATGGGCGCGGCGTTGCCTTGGCCGAAGGGGCCGAGTTTGAGGAGTTGGGCGACGGAGTCCTCGTTCAGTTCGGCGAAGTCGGCGGTGGCATCGACTTTGAGGCGCGGGCGGAGGTCGTCTTCGGTGAGGCGCGATTGGGCGTAGGCGTCGAGGCGGGCGCGGAACTCGTCGATGCGACCGGCGGGTAGGGTGAGTCCGGCGGCGTGCGAGTGGCCGCCGAACTTGGTGAAAAGCTCGCCCATGGATTCGAGAGCGTCGAGCAAGTGGAACGCTTCGATGCTGCGGCCGGAGCCCGAGGCCTCGCCCTTTTCGTTGTCGATGCCGAGGACGAACACGGGACGGCAGTAGCGTTCGACGAGACGCGAGGCCACGATGCCGACGACGCCTTTGTGCCAGCCATCGCCGGCGAAGACGAGGGCGCGCTGTTCGGGCTGCACTTTGGCTTCGAGGCAGGCGGCGAGCGTATCGGCCTCGGTTTGCTGGCGCTCGGCGTTCCATTCGTGCAACTGCTGAGCAATGGTGAGCGCCGTGGTTACGTCGGCGGTGAGGAACATTTCGATCACCTGGCTGGCGTCGGCCATGCGTCCGGCGGCGTTGATGCGCGGGGCGATGCGGAAGGCGATCTGTCCGGCGGTGGGTTCGTCGCCTTCTTTGAAACCGGCCACTTCGAGCAGCGCGCGGAGGCCGGCGTTGCGCACGCGCGTCATGCCGTTCAGGCCGTGGTGCACGATGATGCGGTTCTCGCCGGTGAGCGGGACGACGTCG
>CAYUZM010000018.1:0-18194 GCA_964449665.1 uncultured Solibacteraceae bacterium | reverse complement strand
CCTTTTTTGGTTGCTTCCAGTCGGCGGTCCATCGCCGCCCGTCCAGGTGCACCGCCAGTGCCCGCCGTACCTCCGGTTCACAGCCCCGGCGGACAATTAGATCCAGATAATCGGAGCCGCAACTGCCTGCTCCTAGAAACTCGAGTACGGGAACCGGACGCCAGTTCGACCAACTGGGGAAGCTGAGGCAGCACGGCGCCAATCCAGCCAGTACTCCTTCGCGCCGAACCGCCAGGATCATCAACTGCCTGCTGCCAGCCAGGTGTTTCCACCATGTAAAGAGCCACTCGAAAGTCAGGAAAAAGCCATCCGAATCGCTTTCTCGCAGAAGTTCGTCCCACTCCTCGCGCAGGGCGGCGAAACCAGATAGCTCCCGGATCGCCTCGACGGTAACCGGCGAGAGGCCAACGAGCGCATCTGGGCGGATTGTGATCATTGCGCGGGCTGCAATTTCAGATCCAACACCTGGCGGGCGATGTACTCAACCTGGGCCGGCGAAACATCTTGATGGATCGGCAATTCGAGGACGTGCGATCGAAGAAATCGCGCTCCGGGACAAGCATCGTCGTTTACCCCAGGCGTGGCATCGTTCCAAAACTCGACCGCACCAATGCCGCGCCGCCACAGAGCTTGCGCCGCGGAATGCTTTTCCCGCACAAGGATCGGGAAAAAGAGCGGACATACGCCTTCGTCCAGGTCTGCCCGCAGTATCGCGACCCTTCCTTCCAACCGCCGCCGCATCTGCAGAAAATTGTCCCTGCGCCGCTGCCGGATCTGGTCATACTTCAAGCCGCCCATCACGGTGTCGCTGATGGTAGACATGGCGATGTTGACATCGGCAACGTTCCATCCGATGTTGCCCACGGGCACTTGGCGCACACTTGCCGCGCGCAGCATCCGGCCAATCGCCCGTTTGATGCCGAACAGCACCTCCCCAATCCCATTCGAGCGGGACCGCAGCGCCTCCAACGCAAGCTCGACGCTTCGGCCGGCGGCTGTGGCGCGGGGACACCGTTCCAGTTCCAACTGGGACAACGCCCCAAGTACGTTCTTGTTTTGCACCAATAAGCCGCCGTTAGGCACTGGCAGAGTTTTATAGAGACAAAAAACCGAGTAGTCGCCGGAACTGCCGAGCGGCTTTTGCCCCGGCTCACTTAGCAGTGACAGCGCGCAATCTTCGATCAGGATGCTGCCCCGCTCGCGGCACAACGCTTCGATCTCCTTCAGCGGCTGCGGCCACCCCAGATAGTGAATGACATAGATGGCTTTGGGATTCAGCTTGCTGAGCCGCGCCAGGGCGTCCATGTCCGGCTCCAGGTTGCGAAGGATCGGATAGAACACGATGGAGGCGCCGGCCGCGCGAATCGCCGATACTTCGTTGCCGCTATGGTAGTCCGGAACGAGCACAATCTCTCCCTTCTCGAACCGTAACGCGCGGAACAAGTGGTAGATTCCGCTGCGCGCTACACAGAAGGACAGCAGGTTTTTCGACTGCAAGGGAAATGGCAGACTCCGCTCCGGCCGGCTTCGCCAGAACTCGCGAAGCGTCAGGCCCGGCCAGGATGACACGTACATTTAAGTCCTTCCTGCCTGTGCGCGCGAGGACAATTGCAGGATGAAGTTGCGTATCGGTTGCAGGCTCCTACGCTTCAGTAACGGGACGATCTGCGATTTGATGAGGTGCAACAAACGTCCTTTGTACGCGCTGGAGAACACGAATAGCCAGTAGTTAGGCCGCGCTTGTTTGGTCCATTGCAACTTCCAGTCGGCGCTCTCGCCCAGAAAATCGTACTCCCCGATCCCTCGTTCAAAGGTGCTCTGCAAGATCAGAAATAGGAGTAAGTTGGACGGAGAGTAAGGAGCATACGCCGGGTCGTACCCTAACTTGAGCAAATGGATCCGATTCTTGTAGGAGAGCGAATAGTCGAAGGCAATCCGCTGCGGTCCGGCGCGCAAAAAGTTCAGCCGCATCCAGCCGCGCTCGGCCGCTCGATGCGAGAGTGCCGCATAGAATTGGGTAACGTCCGCATCACAGGAAATGGCGGTGCGCGCTTTCCCCTTCCAGGCGGCGGCCTCTAATTCCAGCGCGGCATCCAATCCGCCGGCCACCTGTTCGGCGGATGCAATCGATTCCACCTCGACCGGCCCAATCCCGTTCAATCGCTTGAACCGGTTTCTCAAATTGGCGCGATGCTTGCCCGGCAGATTATTAAAGTATTTGTCCCAGGAGTCGCGAATCGGCAGGTAGGGCGAGGCTCCAGACATCCACGTGACAATTTCGCAACCGTCCGGCGCCGCGAGGCCGGGGATAGCCTCCAGCGTCGCGCAACCCTCCGATAGTTGACACAACTGCAGTAGATCCCAGTTGCGTCTTTGCGAGAGGTGATTCCAGATGGCGCGGTAGACCTCTCCCGGCCGTTGCGCGATGAGAAAATCCGCACGCGGAACATGTGCATTGTAGAAGAAGCCAAGCCGGCGCACTTTGATTCCCCACATTCGAGCGTTGGTCAGAATCAGTGGCGCGATGGCCACCGTCTGATCGCCGGCCTTCAGCACGAGAATCTGCAAGGTGCTGCCCGCCCCGAAACACTCCCACCAGGTCCGCACCCAAGCATGCTCCAGAAATGGGTGGTCGAGGCCAGCGGCTTCCGCCACCTCATTCCAGACCGGCTCCAGATCGAGGAAGGCCTGGTACTCGGAGATCGTCTCGACACGGATCTCCGCAAGGCCGGGCACCGCTCTCGTGAAAGGAGTCTCTACTTTTTCGGTGGGCACCATATTAGGAGTGCTTCACTCCTGCCGGGTTCCAGGTGTCCAATGAGCCGCGCATGAAGTAATACAGGCCGGCCACCGCAGCCCAGTTCATCACGGAAAATGTGTAGGGAACCATTAAGAGCTTTCGAAGCGTGTTTTTCATATTTCTCTTTCTACCGCCCCTGATACGGCAGCCGCCGCGTGCGACGCTGCCAAGGTACGAGTTGTTGCGAGCCAGCCGGCGGCGGCAAGCACATACCACAGGACCTGACCGCCAAAGAAGACAGCGTAAAGTCCATGCAGTAAGAACAGATTCGAGATGAACAACGCAACCAGGCAGTAGGGCACGAGCAACCGGCCTAGCTTGTGGGACACGATCTGAACGAAAATCGGATTGCGCCACGGGACAAGCAACGCAGGCATTCGCGCGAAGAGTTGGTAGTTGCCTTCGAGGGTTCGCGTCTTGCGCTCGTACTCGGATCTCGGACTCATCGTCGCGGCCTCGTACGCCTTGGCCGCCGGTTCGAAGATGACTCTCTTGCCGGCGAGCACGATCCGCATCGGGATGACGACATCGTCCGTGAGGGGTCCGGGGGGCAGGGCGGTAAAGGGCTCGGGCCGAATCGCGTAGAGCCTTCCGGTCGGGCCCGGGACGGAGTGGATTTCACTTTCCATGGCGCGCAGTCGTTTTTCGTAGCGCCAGTAAAGGCCGACGGCGTCGCCGGATTCGTTGCCTTGTGCATCCAGCAGGACAAGCTCTCCGGAGACGGCTCCAACGGAGGGATCTGAGAAGTTCGCCACCAATTCGCGAACGGCGGTCTTCTCAAACCGCTGGCGAGAGTCCGCGAACAACAGAATCTCGCCGGTCGCCAGTTCCACACCGCTGTTCAGCGCCTCCGCTTTGCCCCGGTGAATGGAAGAGTATGCGACGCCGACCCCTTGGTCGAAGTATTCACGGACCAGGGCTACGGTGCCGTCGGTCGGGGCATCGAGCGAGACAATTATCTGGAGTTTATCGGGAGGGTAATCGAGCTCGAAACAGTTCTGCATCCTCGCATGAACGTTCGTCCGCTCGTTATGCATCGCGATCACGATGCTCACCGACGGTTCCTGGTACTTCTTTCGAATGGGCCGATGGCCCCTCTTCACCCAAAGAGTCAGCAGAAGCGGATAGCCAATATAGACATACACAATGCTGGCAAGCGCGATCCAGAAAATCGTTTCTGCCATGTGTTTGGTCTCCATTCCGCCCGCCGCGGATTACCGTCCCACGGCAATTCTGGCGATGTTACTTGCCACTCCCAGAGTGGTGATCTGAAGAGGTTGGTTACCCGTCGGCAGGCCAGCGGGCGCCTGCACATTGATTTGATACAGGCCCACAAAACCTGGAGCCAGTCCGGAGTAAGTCACGGTTGCTGGTAGACCTGCGATGGTCACTACCGGAGTGATAGTCGTTTCGGCCAGCGGAGGAACGCTGGGGGCCGCATCGCCGGATCTCATCGCCGTTCGCAGCGGGCCCAGCCCGGTGCAGTAGATCACCAGGTACTCGCCCGGACGCGCCGGCGAACTATTGCCAACCACGGAGAAATCGCTGGAGTGAAGCACAGCACCGGCTCCGCTCGCATGATCCAAGATGAAGATGCCGGGCGAAACCACATGGATATTCACCGTTCGCACCGCGCTCGTGGCGTTACCTCGCTTCACCTGAATCGATACGGTCCCGCCGGCTGGCAAGTCAAAGGGCGCCTGCGCGTTGATCTGGCCGGCCGAGACATAGAACAAGGGGGCTACGATTCCATTGATGGTCACGCTGGTTCCGCCCAAGGCGGTCGGCAAGGGCACGCTCACCGCGCTCTGGCCGCTGCCCGCAAGATCCGCTCCAAATATGGATATGATCGCTCCCGGCGCGATTGGAATATTGGCGAAACTGGCGCCGTTCAGCGTGGAATTGCTCGAGAGCGCCGGTAGTCCGGCGGGGCCGGCAGAGATCATTCGAACGCGATTGTTCACGCGATCGGCGATGTAGACGTTGCCGGAGGTATCCGTCGATAATCCCCATGGGAAATTCAGCATCGCCTGCGACGCCGGGCCGCCATCGCCCGAGAATCCATCCACGCCCGTGCCTGAGATCGTGCTGATGACGCCGGAACCATCTACCCGGCGCACCCGGTTATTCCCGGCGTCGGCGATCAGCAGGTTGCCCGTGCCATCGAATGCCACGTCCCCGGGAATATTGAGTGAAGCGTTGATGGCGGCAGCGTGGTCCCCGGCAAATAGTCCGGATCCGTTACCGGCCACGGTGCTAATCACTCCGCCCCGGCTGACTCTGCGAATGCGGTTGTTGTCGGCGTCGGCAAAATAGAAGTTCCCGACACTGTCCATCGCTAAACCAAGAGGTGTCTGCAAGGCCGCATTGACGGCAAGTCCGCCATCGCCGGAGAAGCCCTTCAATCCGTTGCCGGCGAAAGTGGTGATCGTCCCGTTGCTGTCCACACGGCGAATGCGCTGGTTCGAACTGTCGGCGATATACAAGGTGCCGGCCGAATAGAGAACGGACGTTGGCCGGTTCAACTGAGCATTTGCCGCTGGGCCTCCGTCGCCGGAGAAGCCCTCCACGCCAGTTCCCGCGAAGGTGCTGATGATGCCGGCCGGCGTCACCTTTCGAATGCGCCGGTTCCCCGCGTCGGCTATGTAGAGGTTGCCGGCCGGGTCGAGCGCCAGGCCCGTAACATCACTCAACGACGCGTTCACCGCTTGGCCGCCATCGCCGGCACTCCCGGCGATTCCACTCCCTGCAATGGTCTCGATCATTCCACTCGCGCTGACCCGCCTGATTCGCCGGTTGTCCACGTCGGAGATGTAGACGTTGCCGCTCGAGTCGATCGCCAACCCGCGTGGGTGATTCAAACCCGCGGCTGCCGCCATGCCTCCATCGCCTGAAAATGCCTGGCTGCCGTTGCCCGCGATCGTGGACATAGTTCCCTGTGAGAGCGCCGGACCGGCGGCGAGGAATAAACACATAACCGCTTGGAGTTTGGTGATCGACATACTCAGTCCTTCTTTCCTCAGGCCGTGGCGCGGGTTTCCATTAGCGTCCCCGTCCGAATAACACAATCTTTATGGTTTTCAGCAGAATCTCGACCTCGAAGCCAAGCGACTTGTGCTTGGCGTAGTATAGGTCGTACTGCAGTTTTTCGTGGGCATCTTCAACGGACGCCCCGTAGCGATACATCACCTGCGCCCATCCCGTGATGCCGGGCTTCACGTAGTGGCGCAGACTGTAGAACGGAATCTGTTGCTCGAGGCGGTTTACGAAGTATGGCCGTTCCGGACGGGGTCCGACCATGCTCATCTCCCCGCGCAGTACATTGATCGCCTGCAGTGTCTCGTCCAGCCGAAACTTGCGCAGCAGGCGGCCGACCTTGGTCACTCTGTCGTCCCGTTCGCAGGCCCACACCGGCCCGGTTTCCGACTCGGCATCATGGCGCATGGAACGGAACTTATAGATGTTGAACGTCGAGCCATACAGTCCCACCCGGATCTGCCGGAACAGCACCGGACCCGGGGAATCGAGCTTGATGGCGAGGGCGATGATGGCCAGCAATGGCGCGGCCGGCAGCAGCAACAGCAGCGCAAACGTGATGTCCAGGGCCCGGTTCAATCCGTTGCCGGTCCTGGATTGCTGAAAGCCAGTCGCGTAGAGGAACCACTCCGGGTTCAACTCGTCCACCCACAACTTGCCGCTGAACTGTTCATAAAAGTCGACCGCGTCGTTTACCGCCAGCCCGCGAAGCCGTGAATCCAGCAGCGCGGCCGCTAATTCTCCGCGGCACGGCGCATCCGATTCGGCTATGACGACTCGCGAAATGCGGTCCCGCACGAGCATCTCGTTGAGCTGCGAAAAATCGACGGCGATTCCGCTGTCTCTCGCGCTTTCGGGAGAATCCAGCAGCCGGCTGGTACGCTCCGCAGTGCCCTTGAATCGCACACGTCCGTCGCCCAAAGCCTGATGCAACTTTCCAGCCAGTTGTCCCGTACCGACAACGAGAATCCCTTCCACGAGCATCTGGCGATTGACCATGAAGCCCAAGACCGGACGCAGGATCACCGGCAAGAAGCCCGCCACCGTGGCCCCTGCCAGGGCGGTGCTCGTGGTGGGCGCCAGAACAGGGAACAAGTAGAACAGCAGCGCAGCCGTCAAGAATCCTAAGGCCGTGGATTCCAGGACATCGATCGAGAAGCCGAGGGTCTTGGAGCTCACAATGGACTTATCCAGATTGTTGAGATGGAAGAAGACTCCGCACGACGCCACGAGAACGGCTGCTCCCCACGCTCCGCCATTTTGCGTGGCTTGAAGCGTCAGGATCGAAAGCAGCGCCAGCTCCGCCGCAAGAAACGCCCCGGCGGGACGTGGCAGTGAGTAGGGTCGCGCCTTCAGCCGGCTTTCGCGCGGCTGAGGCTGAGCGCTATCCCCGGCCCAGGTAGTGTCGCTGATAGTGCCGGTAGGCATAGGCGTAGCGTGTGTCTCCGTATTCGACGTCGTTCAAGACCACACCCAACACATGGGCGGAGCCAAGGCTCTCGATGGCGCGGCGAAAAAGGTCGCATTGAGTTTGCCGCGCTCGCACGACGATCAACACTCCGTCCGACAACCCGGCCAGGACGTGGCTGTCGGCGATCGGTACGATGGGCGGACTGTCGAGCACAATCAGCCGGTACTCCTTGCGTAGGCGGGCGAGAATTTCCCTCGCCTGTGCCGAAGCGAGAAGGCCAAGCGGGTTCGCCGGCACAGCCCCACCCACGATCACGTCGAGGTTCCCCAGTTTGGAAATGAATGGACTGAAGTCTCCGCCGGAATCGGCCAGTAGATCGCTGAATCCCCTGGTCGCCGCCAGTCCGAGATAATGATGCACCTGTGGGCGCCTGAGGTCGCTATCCACCAACAGAACGCGTCCCTTCAACGACGCCGACAGCGCGAGGCTTAGGTTCATAGCCGTGACGGACTTTCCCTCCCCTCCCGCCGCGCTGGTCACCACCAACGTCCGTCCGCCGCTCTGCTCCATCCACTGCTCAACCTTCATGGTGAGAATGCCGTACTGTTCCGCGGAAATGGACTGCGGATCGCTGAGAACTGCCAGGCGATGCTTTTGATAGTGCGCAAGCTGCTCGGGAGCAATGCCCGCCTCCTTTAGCCTCAGCAACGCCACGCGGTTCAGCCCTGCGTGATTTCCAATGCGGCTTCCGGCCAGGCGGTTCGATATGGCCGGAACCGCCGACAACACCGGCAGATTCGTGAAGCCCTGGAACTCTTCGACGGTGCTGAACGAAGAGTTGGAGTACTCGGCGATCACGACCGCAAGCAGACCCAAGCCGATGCCGCCGGCCAGGCCCATCAGGAGGATCCGGTTCCGATGCGGGCTCGAAGGGGCCGTTGGCAGTTGCGCCGGTTCAATCACCCGGAACGCGACGCCATTCGTGCTCTTCTCCAACCGCTGGTCAAGCTTCGCTTCCTGCTGTTTGGCGAGCATGGCCTCATACTGCGCCCGCGTCAACGCCGCCTCTCTCATCCGCTGCGCGAGGGTCGTCTCCAATCCCGGCGAGGTGTCGATTCGGCGCTCGTATGTTCCCTCTTCGGAGACCATCGATAGGCGTTCCTGCTGGTAGTCCCGCAAACGTTGATCGATCGACTCCGCCTCGGCCTTCAGTGCGGCATAACGCATGTGAACCAGCGAGGGTTCGCGGCGATTGCCGGCTGGAATTGCCACGGCTTCCAGGTCCCGTAGTTCTCTTTCGGCGCGCCTTACTTCGGGATGCGTGGGCAGGTAGCGCGCCTTGAGCTGTCTCAGCTTCAGTCGTGAATCCTCAAGATGGGCTTCCGCCGGTGTAATTTCGCGCGGCTCGACCTCAAGCGCGCCCTGCTTCTCCAGCGCCTTCATCTCCTCGATCACGGCCAACCGCCGGCCCTGGACCTCCGTGATCTGATCGGACTTGTTCCTTGCCTGCTGCTGCAGGTTCTCGAGCACTTTAAAGTTGGTCGCCAGCCTCTCGGGCAGCACATGCGCCATGCTCAACCGGTAGGCTCGTAGGCTCCCTTCCTGCTCGTTGAGCTGTGTTTTTAGCCGCGCCACCTCCGCGTCCAAGAAGCTTCCCGTTTGCTCCACGCGTTCGCCCCGCAGGTTCGATGTGCGTTGGATGAACAACTCGGCTAGCCGGTTGGCTATCTGCATCGCCTGTTGCGGCTGTTTAGCCTCAAAGCTCACGTAGAAAGCATCGGGACCTTCCACCTGGATCTCGATTCCCGACTTAAGCGCTTCATGCGCCGGCGCCTTCGTTTCGCCGGCCGCGTGGGTCTGAGGAAATTCGGCCTCGACGGTATCGAGCAGCGGCGAGCTGAACATGGTCTCGCGAATCGCGCGAAGTTGGTCCTGCACGTTGGCGGTAGTCGTGGCGCCGGATCTCCCATTCAGGTAGTTTCCGGAGACCATTGGCTCGGCCGCGATCAAGGTGCGGGCGCGAAATCGTTCCGGCAGGCGGAGCGAGTAGATGCCCGCCGCCGCGGTCGACACCAATATGGGGATCAGCAGGAACAGCTTGCGGCGCTTGAGCGCCCGCAGCACCGTGAAAGTCGAAAGGCCCGAGCTTGAAATACTGGTTTCCATTTGCTAAATCTCCTCCGGCGCGAGAGGCGCATCGGCCGGGGACTCGTCGGATTCAACGGGAAGCTTTCCGCGGCGGCGAGGGGAATCCTCCGGCTCGGGCGGGCGCGACAGGATGATCTCGATGCCACCCACGTATCGCCTACGCGCCAACGGCGAGTCGATAAATTGCCCAGCGTTTTGTCCGTAATAATCGGCGCGGGCGAACACGGTCAGCCGTTCGCTCAACTTGTAATCCAGGCGCGACTGGGCTACCGTGCTCTTCACGCGCCCATCGGCGAGGTTCGAGTGTCCACGCTGTCCATGGATGTCTACGCCAACCCTTCGGGTCAGGTTGCCGCGCACCCGCAGTGATACGGTTTGAAACACGGAACTCGGCGCCAAACCGTTTGCGAACTCGATGTTCCCGGCTGCCACGCCGCCACTCGGCGCGAACCCTCCGAAGAAGGAGAGATATCGCTGGTAGCCCGCCATAATCCATAGATTGCCCAACCGTTTTTCCACTGCGCCTCCCCCGGTGTAGGCGGCCTCCCGGCCCCGAACCACGCCGCCCGTCGCCCGAAGAATCAAACTTGAGACGGGTGAGTACAGATAGCCCGCATTGAGACTATGCGCCGGCTGGTAGGCGTCCACTTCCGATTCCGTCCGGTCTGAGGGGCGGACATGAAGGTACGCGTAGCTTCCGGTAATCGAATGTTGCCGGTTCAACGTGTGGTCGATGGTCACCGTGCCGGCGTTGGTCATCTGGTCGAATCGCTTGGTGCGCGGTCCCGTCAGCGCCATCTTCGTGATCGCATTGTCGAAACGGAAGAAGAGCTACGTACGGTAGTCCACCCGGTACTGCAATCCGGTGAAGAGCGAGTTCTGCAGGAAGCGTCCGCGTGGCAGTAGGAAACGGCTATCGGCCAGCAGCCGGCTCGCATCGGATGTGGAGAGAAAGGCGTTTCCGGCATCGAAACTGAGGCGGGAGTTGATCCGGTAACTCTCGCGCAGCTTTGCCGAGTGATTCCACGCGTTCAGGCTGGGATTTAGGTTGAAGAACTCGAACTCCGCCCGGTAGTCCGCGGAGAATCGCGTGCGATGGGTGCTTCTAAACCACGTGAATGTCGGAGAAGCCAGGTTAAAGATGGTGTCGTCCGCGGCACGGGAGTTTGCGACAAAGTTCTCGTCATATCCGGCGCTCATGCTCAAGGGCGAGGTGAGATAGAACCGGTTTGGACGGTCCTGCGCCGGCATCTCGCCGGCCGAATTGAGCGCCAGGAAGATGCCTGGCAACACGTATAGCCTGCTCTTCATTTTCTATGTCCCACTCGCCACCCTCCGGCGGCTCCGGCATTCAACGCCAGCGGCTAAGCCACTGCTGCCCTTGCTATTCGATGTTCACGTCTGCGGTAGACCGCATGGATGGCGGCTGGAAGATGCGTTCCCCGTTCGTCTGTCCTGACCCAGCCGGCGGCCCCGGCTTCCAGGCAGCGCGCCATCAGGGATTCATCGTCGTGCATGGTCAGAATCAAAACCTTGACGTCCGGGGCGATCGCTTTGATCTGCTGCGTTGCCTCGTAGCCTGTCAGATCCAACGAAGACTCCTCCAACAACACCACGTCCGGTTTCAGGCGTTCCAACTGCCCGATCGCTTCACTCGCCGTACTGGCTTCCCCCACAATCTCGATAGGTGCCCGGTTCCGGAGAACGGCCTTCATGCCCTCGCGAAACAAGGTGTATTTGTTGCAGATCAGAACCCTGATCTTCTTGCGCGGCTTGGGCATGATGTCCTTTCTCCAAATTCCACTACTCGACGTAAACCGTATCCAGAGGCTGCAGCGAAAATGGCGTGTTCGCTTCATCGGCAACCATCTGTTTGATGTTGATCTTGAATCTTTGCGGACCGGACGGAGCGTTTCTCAATACGATCACTTTGTTCGGCCTTGCCAGATCGGTGAAGCCACCCGCCATGGCGATGGCGTCAAGAACCGTCACTCGATTCTTGATCCGGTACACATCCGGTTTGCGCACTTCGCCCAGTACGGAGATCTTCTGGCTGTTTACCTGTTTGACCATCACGTTCACGATGGGCTCGGCGACAAACTGCCGCAGCTTCGCGGCAATTTCGTGTTGAAGCTGAACCGCCGTCTTGCCACTCGCTTCGAGTTCGCCAGTAAGTGGTAGTGAGATCCGTCCATCGGGACGGATGACAACGGTCGTTGTCAGATCCGCTTCTTTCCACACGACCACCTCGATCACGTCTTCCGGACCTAGGCGATACTCTGGGGTGCCGCCGCTATCAGTGGCGTTCGGTATGGGGAGACGCTTATCGACATCCGCCGCAGTAGCAATCTGCGCGAAGGCAGAAATGAGCAGGGCTGTCGCAAGAGTGGTAATCCACTTTGTCATTCGTTCGATGCCCTCCTTTGCGGATCTCTTGAATTCTCAACCGGTAGTTCAACGCGTATGGCTAGTGCATTCGGCTCGCCATTTAGGAGTTGGCGAACCGCGGGCGCGGCGCAAAACCTTGAGGACTTATGGCGCAACAGGACGAAGCGAGGCGCGATGTGAAGATAAGCCGGCGCTCCCGTTCGCTGGCCCGGACAGTGCCCGCTGACGGCCCACGGTCAACTGACCAACTGTTGGCGCGAGGAATGAGCCGCAATCCCGATAGTAAGACCGCGAGTCCGCAATGCACGGCACGGACAACGAAAACCGGCCACGAGCGCCGTTGAGTCCTCGTCACGGAGGATTGTCGCGGAACGTTCGTGGCCGGTGCACTACACCAGGGACGCGAGTCTAATTCCAACCGGAGGGATCGGCAACTTTTCGTAGCCTACCCCTGTACGATGCTACGTGCGGCCAACGTATGTGGGGACCTTGCTGGTCGCGGTGTCGTCCACGCCGGACTCACCTGTCGAAGTGATGTCTTCCGCGCCCGTCTGCTTTAACACAACTTTCGCCCGGTTGATCTCATTCGAGGTGTCACAGTGAACGGAAAGGAGAACCCCGCCTTCCTTGACGCGGCCCTCATACCTTTTCGCTTCGAACTCGGGAATGCCCATTCCGATGAGCGCACCCACCAAACCTCCGACCGCCCCGCCGACTCCAAGGCCTGCAAGTGCGCCCATGATCGGGCCGGCCGCAATGAAAGGACCGAATCCGGGTATCGCAAGTGCGCCAATCCCGGCCAATAAGCCCAAGGTCCCGCCAACGGCCCCACCGGCGGTCACACCGGCGGTTGCGCCCTCAGGCGCCTTCGTGCTCTTCTCGTGCGCGAACTCCTTGGAGCTCTCAATGTCCGGAAACAGAACCGAAATGTCGTCGTTGGAGAAGTTCGCTGCCAAAAGGCGGTCGACACTCCGCTCCGCTTGTTCTCTGTTTTTGTAGATGCCAAATACTGAAGTTTTTTTGTCTTCCATGTTTTCGTCCTAACTTTCTGACTAAGATCTTTCCTGACGATGCGGCTTTGAGGGGTTTAGGGCTTTGACGCTGGCGCAACCGACATCTGATTCACTACCTTGTCGGCATTGCCAGCGATGGTGGTTGCCTTCGCCACAATCGTCTTGACCTCTGCGTCGGACTTCACGGGTCCTTTCAGAGTCACTTTTCCGTCGCGGCTGATGATCTTTACGTTTTGTGCGTATGTGGATAGCTCTTTGTCGTCCATGATTGACCGCCGTACCTTTGCGGTGAGCTCCTGGTCCGCCGGGTTCATCTTCTGCTGATCTGCTGTGAGCGCTTCGGAATTCCGGTCGCGCTTGTTCACCTCCGTGTTGTCGGGCTCCGCCTTCTTCTCGGCGGCTTGCGGTTGTAGTGGGCCTGCCCAAATAGGCAGAGTGAGTGCAAACGCGAGTGCGCCTGCTCTCGTGAGTCGGTAATGTTGCATGCCCTGCCAGAGTGCAGGTGGATGGCCGTCTATCCAAGCGCACATTGGCGAAATACGTGCATCTCCACTCGCATGAACAAGCAAATCGATCCAACACAAAGGATCTACAGCACCGTCCCGGCCCCGGAGAAGGGAAAGGGACCGGGTTCGGCTGGCCAGTCCGGGGACACACAAGGATTGTCGGAGGTCGCCGAATCGAACGCAGAGAGCATTACCGAACTTGTCGAGGAAGGTCAGTACTTTGAAGCCGCAGTGATCAGCGGCGTCGAAGAGGCCTCCGAGGCGGAGGTGGAGGCTGTTCACACGAAGCAGGTACAGGAGGACGTTGTGACTTCCAAAGTGCCGGCGAAAGCCAGTGCCTAGACCATCCAAGGTCAACTGACCATATCTCGTTACCTGGCAGTGTTCAGTTCACGAGAGGATCGGTTCCTAATTATGCCGGTGCTAAAGGTGGACTGTGTTGTCGGTGCCCGCCCCAACTTCATGAAAGTTGCGCCCATTCTTCGCGAACTGAGGCGCCGCAGCGGGTTCTCCGCAACATTGATCCATACCGGACAGCATTTCTCTCCGGAGATGTCGGATGTATTTTTCGACGAACTCGGCATCGGCAAACCGGATGTGAACCTCGGGATCGGGATGGGTTCGGCTATCTGGCAAACCGCCGAGATGATGAAAAGTCTCGAGACACAATTCGAGATGGAAACTCCGGATCTGGTGCTCGTAGTCGGCGACGTCAATTCCACCCTCGCCGCGGCGTTGGTCGCGGCGAAGATGTCCATTCCTCTCGCCCACGTCGAAGCTGGCCTGCGCAGCGGTGACCGGACCATGCCTGAGGAGATCAATCGCATCGTCACCGACTCTATCGCTGACCTCCTCTTTGCCTCCGAGCCAAGCGGCGTGCAGAATCTGCTGCGCGAAGGCGTTCCCAGCGGCAAAGTGCACCTCGCGGGAAATGTGATGATCGACACCCTGCTCCATTCGCTCGCCCAGGCCAAGAACTCAGGTGTGTTGGAACGGTTCGGATTGCATGCGAGACGATACGCGCTGGTTACTTTGCATCGTCCTTCCAATGTGGACAATGGCGAGCGGTTGAGCTCGTTGGTAGCGGTACTTCGCGAACTAGCCCACGAGATTCCGATTGTCTTCTCCGTGCACCCCAGGACGCGGCAACGCATTGCGTCAGCCGGGCTTCTCACGGATCCCATCGTGCTCGCCCCACCTCTCGGGTACATGGACTTTCTCCACCTAACCAGTGAGGCCCGGCTGGTGCTCACCGATTCGGGCGGCATTCAAGAAGAAACGACCGTGCTGCGCGTTCCTTGCCTAACCGTGCGCGAAAATACCGAACGCCCGATCACGATCCTGCAGGGATCCAACCGGTTGGTCGGCGTCGATCCGGTGAACATCCTGGCCGAAGCGCGATCGGCTCTGAAAGGTGAGGAGCGCCCCATCAGGGGTCCCGAATTGTGGGACGGCAAGGCGGCCCGCAGAATTGTGGATGTCCTGGAAAAGCTTCCGGCCCGGACTCCGCTCAGCCTCGCCGTGGCCGTTGGTACCCGATAACGGCGGGCAGTCATTTGACCATCGGCGGTCCCGGCGCTAGTCGAGTTTTTGAGGTCCGGGCGGAATCCACCGTTTGTCTGCTTCGCTTCCAACGTTGGGCATCCAGGTGCTTCCTGTCGGAACTATGAAACGTTGCGAAACACAGAATGGCGCCGTGAAAGTTCAGTCCGGTCGCGTCGCCTCGAATAGCGAGGGCAACGGTCCAGTCCCTGCAGGCAAGGACGAACAGACACCGGCCACAACGACTCGCGGCGAATCGCCTTCACGTCATGCCCGCACTGCAAGGAGCGCCGGCAGAAACGACACAATCACCTTTAACTTCAGGAGAACAAGATGAACTACTTATCAATCGCGGTGATGGCGACTCTGCTCGCCGCAATACCCGCATCCGCCGCCGATCAGACCTGGACAGGAAAGATCAGCGACAGCATGTGCGGTGTGGCGCACAAGAAGATGGCCGAGCACGGAGCCGCGAAGATGTCGGACCGCGACTGCGCGCTGGCGTGTGTCAAAGATGGCGGGAAATACGTGTTCGTGCATGACGGCAAGGTCCACGAAATCGAAAATCAGGACTTTGCCGCACTCCAAGAGCATGCCGGGCATACGGTCAAACTGACTGGTGTGATGACGGGCAACAGCATCAAAGTATCGGATGTTTCCATGCCGCCCGCAAGCGGCAAGAAGAAGCAGTCCTAGCCGGCCACTGCTGCGAGCAAGCTCCGGCAAATAGTGGATTGAAACTGAACTGACCGTGTTTGGCCGTAGGAGCGCCGGAATTGGCGTGGCGCGCATCGCCGCATAAGTCGCAACGAGGACCGCCCTAACGACGAGGGGGTCCTCGTGCAACGCCTCCGATACGGTGCCGCCTTCCCGGCGAGGGAATCCGGAAAAGCCTGCCCTACTATCAGGTCCGCTGGATCCCGGCTAAATACCGGTAACACGCAGCCTGCGGTGGTAGGAGCCCACGGTAACTCTCGCAATTGAACCACCAAACATGGGCGGGCACTTAGACCGGACTATTTGGCAACGCGAGCGCGGGCGCGAATTGCCAGACGACTTGACGTCCGGATCGCCGCATGGAGCCTACAAAACGTGCGAGGACTGTACACAAAGAGCTTAACTCGCCGCAATGGACACCACCGCGCTCGGGCACGCCGGCGGTGTTCGTGCTCCGAAATGTCCGGCTCTACGTGGATCCGGACGATCGCCGGTTCGAGCGATCGCGTGCGGACGTGCTTGACACCCGCAGTCATACGACCAAATACGATTCACGCGAACGATGCTTTGTATGCGGCGGAATGCACCTCGGCAAACAGTGATGCGGGGCCTCCCTTCACCGCGTGCCGCCGCCATTCGTCCGCGCCGGAATCAAGCCTCCGGCCCGGCAATTCGCTCCCTTCCACCCAGACCAACCCGCCACGAACGCGACTTTCGCTTAACATACGCGGCAGTTGCATTTTGATTCAGGCGATCTTCGACAGCCAATGCCGTACAGCGAATCTGAGTCCGGCTTTGGAACGCTCCGTGCATACAACGAGGGCCAGTCAGCCGATCGGAAAGGACAGCCATGAAGACATCAATTGAAGCCGCGAAGCCGGCAACGAAGGGCATCATAAAGACCCTTGAACTGCAAGAAGCGGAGTTGGTGCGGACATTGCGCTCGCGAGACGGCATCGTCATCGAGAAGAGCGCGGACCAGATGGATGAGATCCAATTCGCATCGGAACGCGACCTGGCCATTCGCAACGTGGATCGGGAATCCATCATGCTACGCCAGGTCAGAGCCGCTCTGCAGCGGATTCGAGACGGCCATTTCGGCGTCTGTGTCGAATGCGAATGCCAGATAAACCTCAAACGCCTCGCTGCCGTGCCTTGGGCCTCGCGCTGCCTTCAGTGCCAGGAGGCCGCCGATCGAAATGAAGATCCCGGCGTGGAACGGGTCCTCGAACCGTTCACTCAGGCTGCCTGACGCAGTCGTACCACGCCGTCGTCCGGCTTACGGAAGCAGCCCGCGGATGCATTGTCCATGAACGGGAGAAAGGCCGGACCAGTTGTGACTACCGATCCCATTGTTAGAAAGATTGCATTCCTTGGTGATTACCCTCCGCGAAAATGCGACATTGCCACCTTCACGTGTGATTTGCTTGGAGCCATGGCCGCCCAGTTTCCTCGGGGGCGGTGCTTTGCAGCCGCAGTCACTGACGTTAACGGTGGCTACGAGTATCCGGAGGCCGTCCATTGCGAAATCGAAGAGCAGGATCCCGGTTCGTACCGCAGTGCCGCGGCCTTCATCAACGAGTCGGGCGCCGACATCGTTTCGGTGCAGCACGAGTTCGGGATCTACGGAGGCCCGGCGGGCAGCCACCTGTTGGAACTGCTGAGGGAGTTGCGAATGCCGGTCGTGACAACGCTCCACACCGTTCTTCGTGAGCCGAATGCCGAGCAGCGGCATGTGATGAAGGAACTGCTTTCCCGTTCAACCCGTGTCGTCGTCATGACCGAGCGGGGGCGATCGATCCTGCAGGAGGTTTACCAGGCGCCGCCGGCGAGAATCGATCTGATTCCGCATGGAATTCCCGACATCCCGTTCGTACCACCGGAGCAGCTGAAGAATCTGCTTGGCCTGGGAGGACGCAAGGTGCTGCTGACCTTCGGCCTGCTTTCGCCAAACAAAGGCATCGAACTGGCGTTGCAGGCCCTGCCCGAACTCGTGGCCCAGTTTCCCAGCTTGGTCTACATCGTCCTGGGAGCAACCCACCCCCACGAGCTTCGTGCACGGGGAGACAGTTTTTGTCTCGGGCTGAAGGAATTTGTCAGGGAGGAGGGGCTTGAGGAACACGTAATATTCCTCAACCGGTTTGTGGACCTAAATGAACTTGCGGAGATCATCGGCGCGGCGGACCTTTACGTTACCCCGTACCTTGGTGAAGCCCAGATCACGTCGGGAACATTGGTGTATGCATTTGGCGCTGGGAAGGCCGTGGTCTCCACGCCCTATTGGCATGCGGCCGAACTCTTGAGCGGCCAACGCGGCGTGCTGGTCCCATTCGCGGACCCGAAAGCCCTTGCCCGGGAGGCGGGCGGATTGCTGCGGGACGAGCCGCGCCGCAATGCAATGAGCGCGAACGCCTACAGATTGGGGCGCGAAATGGTGTGGATCAAGACGGCTGTACTATACATGGGCTCCTTCGTGCTCGCGCAACTCGCGAGACAATCGGGACCGCACAAATCGGTACCGGCAGGTGGTTACACCCACCGTCCGAATCAACCGCCAGGATTCATTCCGGTTCCGCATTACTATTGACTATCACATAATATAGCGGATCAGAAAGGAAGCGAAGACTGTTTCC
>CAYUZM010000017.1:0-18394 GCA_964449665.1 uncultured Solibacteraceae bacterium | reverse complement strand
TTGGTTTTCTACAAGCCCCACTTGCCGCACGGGGCGGGCGCCGGCCACTCCCTTTGGGCCTCCCGGTTCTTCACCGCGCTCTGGGGCGTCTACGCCGTATTCGCCGCGGGCTTCGGGCGTTCGCTTGGCTCCCTCATTGAGGCCGTCAACATGGTGGGATCGTTTTTCTATGGGTCCCTGTTGGGAGCCTTCATCCTCGCCTTCTACGCGCCGCGCGTAGGAGCGAATGCGGCGTTCCTGGCGATTCTACTGGGAGAAGCGGCCGTCGTGGCGGTGCACTTCACCTGGAGTATTTCGTTCCTCTGGTACAACGTCGTGGGTGCGGTAGCCGTTGTGTCGGCGGGCCTGCTTCTCAGCTTTGTGTTGCCGAAGAACCCCAGCGCCAGCCCAGCCACGTAGCCGCCACGCAGACAATCACTGACGCCACCGCGTAGAGTCCCGCTTTCCCCGTCTCGCCACGCCTCATCAGATCGAGCAACTCGAAGCTGAACGTGGAGAACGTCGTGAAGCCGCCGCAGAAGCCCGTCGTCAAAAGCAACTGCTGGGGCGACGGCAAACGCGAGCCGGCAAAGTAGCCGATCAGAAAACTGCCCGCCACATTCACCACGAAAATCGCCCACGGAAACACATCACCCAACGTGTGCAGCAGCGCGCGCGAAAGCAGCAGGCGGCAAACGCCGCCCACCGCGCTTCCCAATGCCACCAGCAGAACGCCAGTCATTAAATTTGCAGCGATGAAATGTCGACCGAGGAGCGGTTGCCCTCCACCACCACGATTCCCGATTCGGTGACGTGGTAGATTTTCCGGTCGCTCGCCAAGTCGTAGCCGATCATCGTGTCCGCCGGAACACGCACGTTCTTGTCGAGAATCGCGTTGCGAATCTTCGCCCGGCGGCCAATGTCGCAGTTGTCGAAAATGATGCTGTTTTCCACCAGCGAACCGGCGTGCATCTTCACTCCGCGGCCAATCACGCAATTGCGCGCCGTGCCGCCGGAGAGAATCGAGCCGCCCGCCACAATTGAATCGATCGCCTGCCCGCGGCGTCCGTCATCGTCGAACGTGAATTTCGCCGGCGGATCGTCGTAGCCGGCAGTTCGCAACGGCCATTGCCGGTTGAACAGGTTGAGCGCCGGCGTCACCGAGCGCAGGTCCATGTTCGCTTCGTAGTAAGCGTCGATGGTTCCCACGTCGCGCCAGTAAACCTCGCCGTCAATCGGGTCGCCGGGAATCCGGTTGGTCTGAAAATCGTAGGCGTACATCGGACAGCGGCCGATGAGCCGGGGCAGAATATCGCGGCCGAAATCGTGCGACGAGTTCTCGTCCTGCGCGTCGGCATACAATTCGCGCAGCAACGTGCGCGTGGAAAAAATGTAGTTGCCCATCGAGGCGTATACCCGCTCCGGGTCGGTGGGCATCGTCGGCGCGTCGGCGCGCTTCTCCACGAAGCTGAGAATGGAGCCGTCGTGGTCGGCTTCGATGACTCCGAACTCCTTGGCTAGCTCCTTGGCCACGGGAATCGCCGCAATCGACACCTCCGCGCGTTTGCGCTCGTGGAACTCGATCATCTCGCGGATGTTCATCCGGTAAATATGATCGGCGCCGAAAATGGCCACCACATGCGGATCCGCCTGCTCAATGAGATTGATGTTCTGGTAGATGGCGTCGGCCGTGCCGCGATACCAGTTCTCGCCCTGCGTGCGCATCTGCGCCGGAACCGGAATCACAAAATGGCTCTTCAACAGGTGGTTGAACTCCCACCCGTCGCGCATATGCTGCAGCAGCGACTGGCTCTTGAATTGAATGAGTACGTAGACGGAATAAATGCCGGAATTTACCAGATTGCTCAGCACGAAGTCCACAATCCGGTACTGCCCTCCGAAAGGCACCGCGGGTTTGGCTCGCTCTTTGGTGAGTGGGTACAGCCTCGTGCCTTTGCCTCCGGCGAGCACGAACGCCAGCACTCTCAATTGCATGTTTGCCCTCTTTCCTACAGCCCGGTGATCACGACCACCTATATTCTCTACATCTTCGGCCAGCGCGGCAAGTCAAACATTTGTGACAGACAATGTTTCAAAGAAAAATGGGCGGGCCGTGGACTGGCTCACGGCTCCGCCCAAATCCGGCCGGGGACCTGCTCCGGCGCGGTAGCCTCAGGGATTCATTCGTTGGAGTGACTTCTGCAAGGCTTCGGCCCGCAGGGCCAGACCTTGGGAGTGCGCCCGCAGCAATCCGCGATTCTTATTCGGGTCCTCAGCCGCAAGCTCGTTCTTGGCGGCATGGAAGATCTCCAGGAGCTTGATCTTCTCCTTCACCGTCTCCCAGTTCTTCTGCTGCGCCGGCGTGAGTTTGGACGCGCTGGCTTCGTAGGTAGTGGCCAAGCCCTGCAGCCGGCCAAGCGTCTTGCCCTTTTTCTCCAGGGCCTGCTGCAGGGTGGGGACGTCGAATTTCTTGCTCTTCAGAATCTGGCTCGCCTCGCGCGCCTGCAGCTCGAAGGCTCTGGCCTCGCTCATCAGATCGCGCAACGGTGAGGAGGTGGCAGGGGCAGGTTCGGTGGCTGTCGCCGTCATTGCGGCGAGAACCATTGTCATCGCGGTCAAGGTTTTGTTCATGGGGATTGTTTCTCCTTGACCCCACAGTACGGAATTCCTGCGAATTCAACAATCAGAAAGTATAGAACGAATAGTTCAATATAATTGAAGTAATGGACGCCCCCGCCTGGCTCAACTACCATCACCTGTTCTACTTCTGGAACGTTGCACGCCACGGCGGACTCGGTCCAGCCTCGGAACTGCTCAGGCTGGCGCCCCCCACGCTCAGCATGCAAATCCACGCTCTGGAGGAATCGCTCGGAGCCAAGCTCTTTGAGCGCAAGGGCCGTCGCCTGGCGCTGACCGAGTTCGGGCGCATGGTCTACGGCCACGCCGACGTAATTTTCTCGATGGGGCGCGAGCTGATGGCGGCCGTCCAGGGCCGCCCCGCCGGTCGGCCGGTGCGATTTGTCGTCGGAGTGAATGAGTTTCTGCCGAAAATTGCCGTTCACCACTTCCTGGCACCGGCGATGGCGTTTGATCAACCGCCATTCCTGGTCTGCCGCGAAGACACGCCGGAACGGCTGTTGGCCGCGCTGGGCACGCACGAGCTCGACCTGGTGCTCAGTGACGCCGCGCCTCCGCCAGGCATCCGCGTCAAGGTCTTCCACCGGGTGTTGAACGAGAGCCCGGTCGGCTTCTTTGCCGCGCCGCGCCTGGCCGCCCGCCTGCGGAAGCGTTTTCCCCAGTCGCTCGACGGCGAACCCTTCCTGCTCCCCTCGGAAGGCGCGGCGCTACGCCGCCCGTTGGAGTCCTGGCTCGACGCGCGGTCATTGCGTCCAAAGCTGGCCGGTGAATTTCAGGACAGCTCCGTCATGAAGGCCTTCGGGCAGGCAGGCCTGGGCGTGTTCCCGGCGCCGATGAGCATCGCCGCCATGATCCAGCGCAACTACGGTGTGGCTCTGGCAGGCCAGGTGGCCGAATTGCGCGAACGTGTGGTCGCCATCTCGGCCGAACGCCGATTTACTCACCCCGCTGCGGCCGCCATCGTGCGCGCTGCGCGCTAGCGCTCCGCCGTCTGGCGGTCGGCGATCTCAATCCCGCTTTCTCCTTCGCCGTGATATCGTGAACAACTTCGCATGCAAGCAACCTCTCCCACGAACACCACCACGATGTCTCGACGCTGGCTGATCATGATCTGGCTCTGCGTGGGCTACATGGTCGCCTACTTCGACCGCGTGAATCTCTCGGTCGCGCTCGCGCAAAAGGATTTCCAACAGTTCTTCGACCTCACCGCCGAATCACGCGGCTGGCTGAATTCGGGCTTCTTCATCACCTATGCCCTTCTGCAGATCCCGGCGGGCTGGTTCGTGGACCGCTACGGCGTGAAATGGCCCTGGGTCTGGAGCTTCACCTTTTGGAGCCTGCTCTCGGCCGCCACCGCGTTTGTCGGCGGATTCTGGCAGCTCTTCGCCATACGCCTGCTGCTTGGCGTTGGCGAGGCTTGCATCACGCCCGCCGGCATGCGCTGGATCCGCTACAACTTCGCCGAAAACCAGCGCGGCCTCATGATCGGCCTCTTCATGGGAGCCGCCAAACTAGGCCCCGCCATCGGCACCTACATCGCCGCGCACCTTCTTGCCAACTTCGGCTGGCAGAACATGTTCATCATCCTCGGCCTCGGTTGCCTCATCTGGATCGGCCCGTGGATTCTGCTGGTCAAGGATAACGACCGCGAACTCGAAGCGGCCACCAAGCAATCTGCCGTCGCCGGTTCCACCGTCCCCTTCGGCAAACTGCTCGCCAGCCCCGTCATCATCGGAACCCTCATCGGCACCTTCTGCTATCAATACTTCACCTACTTCTCCATGACCTGGTTGCCTTCGTACTTCGCCGAGCGCCGCGGCCTCGACCTGAAAGCAACCGGTTCCTACACCGCCTTCAGCCTGCTCGGCATGGCCATCGTGGCGACGCTGGCCGGCTTTGCCGCCGACCGCCTTATTGACCGCGGCTGGAATCCCGTCCGCGTGCGCAAGGGCTTCATCATCGCCGGATTCCTCACGGCGTCCACCGAGATCATCGGCGCGCTTTCCGACTCGCAGGACGTCGCGCTCTTCTTCGCTATCTTCTCTCTCAGCGGCCTCGGTCTGATCACGGCCAACTACTGGGCGCTCACGCAAACACTCCTACCCGGCGCCGCGGTCGGCCGCCTCGTGGGTGTTCAGAACTTCGCCGCCAATGTGCCCGGCATCGTTGCCGCCAGCCTCACCGGGTACCTCCTGAAGTGGACCGGCAGCTACGACGCGCCCATGTGGGCCATCTGCTTCTTCCTCATGGTGGGCATCGCGTCGTACGTCTTCCTGGTGCGCGAAAAGTATGTGCCGAAAGGATAATAAGCCTTATGGACAAAAAGCTCCTGCTCGAAAACGTCCGCGCGCGCGTCTCTGAGGTCACCTACGAGCCAGGCAAACCACGCGAACGCTACATCCGCCCCACGGATCAGATCATCGTCTTCCTCGACGATTGCGAGTACGAACGAACCGATTCCAAGACAGGCCAGAAAACCGTGCGCAAGCGCAAAGCGGGCGAGACCATCTGGCACGACCGCAGCGAGGACGCCCCGGTTCTGAAAAACCTCGGCTCAAAGTCCTACCGCACGCTGGTCATCGAACTGAAGGACCGTCTCTGATGGCATTCGGCCGGTTTGAGCGGGCCGCCGTCATCGGCACGGGCATGATGGGCCCCGGCATCGCGCTCACGCTTGCTCTGGGCGGTGTATGGACGCGTATTGTGGGCCGATCGGAAGAAGGTTGGCAAGAGGGACGGCGCAATGCGAACGGCCAGTTGGCCGTGCTTGAGGCGCACGGCTTGGCTACGCCCGAGCAAGCCGCCTTCGCGCGGGAAACCATGACCGCCGGCGCCGACATGGAAGAGACCGCGCGGTTGGCCGACGTCATCGTCGAATCCGCGCCGGAAGACATGGCGTTCAAACAGACGCTCTTCGCGCAGTTGGACGCTTGGGCCCGGCCCGACGCCATTCTCGCCAGCAATACCTCAGGCCTCAGCATCACCGAAATCGCCTCGAAGTGCGCCCGGCCGGAACGCGTGATGACGTCGCACTTCTGGAATCCGCCTTACATCATGCCGCTAGTGGAGATCGTCCGCGGCGAAAGAACCGACCCAGCCCTCGCCGAGCAGTTTCGCGCCTTGCTCGCTCATTGCGGCAAGGCCGTCGTCATGGTTAAGAAAGACCGCCCCGGCCAACTCGGCAACCGGCTCCAGATGGCGTTATGGCGGGAAGCAGTCTACATTGCCCAGGAGGGTATCGCCGACGTGGAAGATATCGATGTCGCCGCCAAACTCGGCTTCGGCCTCCGCCTGCCCGTGTACGGCATGTTCGAACACGCCGACATGGTCGGCCTGCCGCTGGCGAATGCAGTAATGACCAACGCCGCGCGCGACCTCTACAGTCTCCCCACACCGCCCAACCTGATCGCGCAAAAAATCGAGGCTGGCGAGACGGGCGCCTCGGCCGGCCGCGGATTTTACGACTGGACCAAACGCGACGCCGCGGCAGTTCGAGACCGCCGCGACGCCTTTGTTTTAGACTTCCTCAAGCACTGGCGTTAGCGCCTACTTCGTCTGCATGGCGCGAACGTACTCGGTCAGGTTCCTCATGCGCAGTTGCGGGCTGGAGTTGTCGCTGCGCGCCAGCGAGCGGAAAAGCTCGCCCCACATCGGCATCTCGCGGCTTCCGTGCGAAGGAAGCTGTACGGTTCCTTCCAGAATCCCGACTACGCGCAATTCGGGGAATTTACCACCGTTGTTTCGAGCCAACCGGGTGAGATCACCCGGCGCGACCTTCAGCGCGGCCGCCGCGGGCCCGTCGCCTTTGCCGATCGAGCCGTGGCACACGGCGCAATAGCTTTTAAACATGGCAGCACCGCTTGAGGAATCGGTGCTGGATATGGGAACCTTCTTGATTTCCTTGTTTTGCGCCGCGAGTTGCCAAGGTAGAACGAGCAACAGGACCGCCGTCGCGAACAGGGCGAAGAGGAAGAGCCGGTTAGATGTAAGTGTCGGCATGTAGGAATTCTCCGCACGTCATCATGCACGTGCGGGGCCATGCCGGAACGCTCGCTCCGAAGCTACCGCAACAAGGCGTCAATGGCCGCCTGGCAGATCGCCTCGTCCACTTCCGACGGCGCTCCGCTGGCCGCCATCGAGCCAATCGTCCGGCCGTCCACCTTGATCGGCAGTCCTCCCTGGTTGGGAAACCCGTCCGGAAACGCGAGAATCTGCAGGTTGCCGCTCGCCAGCGCGTCGGCTCCGGCCTTAGAGGGCCGTCCGTAGAGTGCGGCGTACTTCGCTTTCCGTTGGGCGAACTGAATCGTGTTCAGCCCCACCCCGTCGGCCTTCTGCAGGAACAACAGATTCCCGCTCTCGTCCATGATGCACAGCGTGACCTCGACTTCGAGCCGCGCAGCCTCGGCTTCGGCCACGCTCACCAGCTTCTTGATCGCCGCCAGATCCAGGTACCGTTTCGATGGCAGTCCCATATCAACTCCTCCAGGACATCGCCAGTTCGACGAACGTGCGCACGCACACGCCTGTCGGTCCCTTGGCCATCCACGGCTTGCCGTCGTCGAGCCACGCCGTGCCCGCGATATCCAGGTGCACCCACGGCGTCGGGTCGGCGAACTCCTTCAGAAAGTACGCCGCCGTGATCGAACCGCCCCAACGCGTGCCAATGTTCTGCAAATCGGCGAAGGGCGATTCCAATTGCTTCTTGTAGTCGTCGTCGAGCGGCATGCGCCACATCGATTCGGCGGCCGATTGCGAGGCGTCCCGCACGCGGCCATACCACTCGTCGTTGTTGGAAAACGCGCCGATGTGCACATGCCCCAGCGCAACGACGATCGAGCCGGTCAGGGTCGCCGCGTCGATCATGTGCGTCACTCCGAGCGTGCGCTGCGCGTAAGTAATGGCGTCGATCAGAATCAACCGGCCCTCGGCGTCCGTGTTTAACACCTCCACCGTCTTGCCGTTGAGCGACTTCACGATGTCGCCCGGCCGCTGCGCCTTGCCGCCCACGTGGTTCTCCACCGCGGGAATCAGCGCCGTCACCGGCACGCGCGGTTTCAATTGGGCAATCGCACGCATCGCCCCGATGGCCGCCGCGCCGCCCGCCATGTCGTACTTCATCTTCTCCATGCCGTCGGCCGGCTTGATCGAGACGCCTCCCGTGTCAAACGTGACGCCTTTCCCCACGATGCCGAAATGATCGCCCCCCGCCGAACCGCCCGCGGGTTTGTACCGCAACAGAATCAGCGCCGGCGGAAATGCCGATCCCTGCGCCACGCCCAGCAACGAACCCATGCCCAGTTCCGCCATGCGCTCGCGGTCGAGAATCTCGCATTCCAGTCCCACATCGCTCGCCATCGCCTGGGCGCGCGCGGCGAGCTCGAGCGGCGGCAGCAAATTGCCCGGTTCGTTCACGAGCTCGCGCGTGAAGTTCTGGCTCTCGGCGATCACGCGTGCATGATGAAATGCCGACTCCAACCCGGGCGTGGCTCCAGGCACCGCAACTGTGCAACTGTCGATGCGCTTGTCCGCCTTGTCGCCGTTTGTCTTGTGCTGCTCGGGCTCAAACTCGGCGAGAATCACTCCCGATACCGCCGCCGACACCAGGTCGGGCGTCTGCTGCCCGCCCGTCAGCGCAACCGCGGCCGACTTCGTCTTCCCCTTCGTCAATCGCAGCGCGGCGCCGGCCGCCTTGCGCACGGTGGAGGACTTCAGTTCGTCCAACTTGCCGCATCCGGCCAGTATCAATCGCTGCGCCGCCAACCCGGCGGGCGCATGCACGAGTACGAGGCCCAGCGGCTTGCCCTTGAATTCACCCGACGCGTAAATCTGCCCTAATGTCGCGTCGCAGGCCGCGCCCGTCACCGGGGCGGCGTCCTCAAAGGCGAGCAGGATCAGCGCGCCGGCTTCAACCTGGGCGAGCGGAGTGCGCTCGAAACGAGTTTCCATATGTTCTGTTGTAGCAGGAGGAGGGCGGCGCCCGATATTCCGGTCCGCGGCCCGTCATGTGCGCCCCATGCGACATAACTATGTCGCCAGTGACATAATGACAGTATGGCGATCCGCACGACCGTCGACATCCCCGAACCCCTGCACGCCGCGCTTCGCCTGCGCGCGCAACAGTCTGGCACTTCCATTCGCGCCCTTGTGATCGGCGCCATCGAGCAGGCCTATGCTGGCCCGGCGAAAGGCGAGCGTGTCACGGGCCCGCTCGTCACCAAGCCGGGGAAACGCGGTCCCCGCTTCCCGGTCGATAAAACGCCCCATGACCTTATTCTTCCCTGATGTAAATGTCTGGCTTGCACTGTCCGACCGCGCCCATGCCCACAACGATCAGGCATGGGCATGGCTGCGGAACTTGCCTGCCGCGACTCAACTCGTTCTCTGCCGCTACACGCAACTCGGCCTCCTCCGCCTGCTTACCAATCCCGCCGTCATGGGACACGCCACGCTTAGTGTCCGCGAAGCCTGGGCCGTCAATGACCACTGGACAAAAGACCCGCTGGTCGCTTTCCATCCCGAGCCGCTGACGCTGGATTCCACCTTCCGCGAAGCCACCACCGCCCTCGCCGCACGAAATTCATCCAACTGGATCGGCGACTGCTACCTGATCGCGCATGCCAAAGAGTGCGGCGCCACGCTCGTCACCTTCGACAAAGCGCTGCTCTCACTCGCCGCCAAGCGCGGCTGCCGCGCTGTCCGCTGCTGAGCCGCCCTCTTACTTCGCCTTCTTATGCGTGAACTTCAGCCCCGTCCAGTCGGCGTCCACCGCGCAAATCTTGTAGTCCACCAAGCCGTTGGCGAGCCCCACCGCCCTCACATCGTTTTGAGTGAAGTCGGCGCGAATGCTACCTGCCGCTTTCGGGTAAACCATCCAAATGGACACGCCCGCCGGAAGCCGCGCCGCCAGAAATGGCGCTTCGCCCTCCAACTCGCGCGCCGACCGCACAAACCAGAGCACAAGCTGCGACGCCGCGGTCAGGCGCGTTTGAAACACCAGCCCCTCCGGCAGGTCTCCCAGCGTCTCTTCGAAGCCATCCGGCGCGCCCAACAGCGCCACCTTCATGTCCGGCTTGAACCCCAACTTCTGGATCAGCGGCGTCCCCTCGAACTTCTTCATATACGGCTCGGGCTTCACCGGAACCGCGGGCGCCGTGCGAATCGCCCGCCGGATCGCCGCCGCCGCCTTCGGCCACTCCGTATAGGTCGCATCGGGCAACTCGGCGCGTACCTTGGCCACCTTCTCCGGCAGCCCGCCCGCGAACACGATCGGGATCCGGCAAATCGAAGGATGGAGCCGCAGAGCCTTCGCGATCATGTGCCCGTGCGAGGGTTTCAGGTCCAAATCGATCACCAGCACGCTCGGATTCACCTTCTTGAAGTGCGCGACAAACTTCGTCACCGTCATCGGCTCGGAGTTCACAACAAACCCCGCCGCAACCAGCGCCGCCGCGCGTTCCGCCGCCACCTCAGGCTTCCAGCTCACCAGCCGAACCATTGGCCCCTCACCCGTCCTGGAACTTGCGTCTCGACCGCGCCACCGCCGCTTTCGCTTCGGCCTCGTTCTCGCGCTTCTTGATCGATTCCCGCTTGTCGTGGCTCTGTTTGCCCTTCGCCAGCGCGATCTCCACTTTGATCAGCCCGTCCTTCAAGTACACCTTCGTGGGAATCAACGTGAACCCGCGCTCGCGCGTCTTCTGCCCCAGCTTGTCGATCTCGCCCTTGTGCAGCAGCAACTTCCTCTTGCGCAGCTCGGTGTGGTTGGCCCGGTTCCCATGCGAATAGGGCGAAAAATGAGCGTTGATCAACCACGCTTCGCCGCCCGTAATCTCGGCATACGCATCCACGAGTTGCACCTTGCCCTCGCGCGCCGACTTCACCTCCGTTCCCGTCAGCGCAAGGCCCGCCTCAAGGAAATCCGACAGGTGATAGTTGTGGCGCGCCTGCCGGTTGTCGGCGACAATTTTGAACTGTTTTTTCTCGGTGGCGGCCATTCGCAAAACTTCCCTGCACGCTCGGAAGGGTTGAGCCGTCAATGGATTAGATGGGCCCGAGGTCCATCCTAACACGAGCATGCATGCTGAACTCTAAGCCTCTTCTGATCAATGCTTTGGCGGTGCTTTTGAGCGTCACCCTGGCCATGCCCGAACTGGGTGCCCGAACCAAGAAGGGCGAGAAGCTCCTGAAGGACGGAAAGGTCGCCGAGGCCAAAAAGGACTACGACAAGGCGCCCGAACTCTACGAGCAGGCCCAGGCCGAAGACCCCCAGGATGCCGCCTACCAGATGGCCGCCAATCGCGTCCGCTTCCAGGCCGGCATGAAGCACGTCGACGCCGGGAAAAAGCTCCGCGAGGAAGGCAAGCTCGAAGAGGCGGTGGCTGAGTTCAAGAAGGCGGTTGCTATCGACCCATCCAGTTCGCTTGCCATGACCGAGTTGAACCGCACGTTGAAGGCGCTCGAGCAGGGCAAAGGCGGGCCTCCGAACGCCGGCTTCGTTTCTCCCTCCGACGCCGCCGAGCGCGAAACCGAACGCCGCATCGCCTCCATCCAGGATGCGCCCGTGCTGAAGCCGCTCACCCGGCAGGTGTCGCAGTTGCGCATGAACAACCAGCCCATCAAGGTGCTTTATGAGACGCTGGGCAAGCTCACCGGCGTGAACGTCGTCTTCGACCCTGAGTTCCAGAACCCAGGCAAGAACTACTCCATGGACGTGGCCCGCATCTCGCTCGAACAGTCGCTCGATCAACTGGCCGTGCTCACCAAGACCTACTGGAAACCGCTTAGCGACACCACCATCTTCGTCACCAACGACAACGTCACCAAACTGCGCGACTTCCAGGACATGGTGGTGAAGACGTTCTACGTCAAGAACATCACCACGCCGCAGGAGCTGCAGGAAATAGCCACCGCGCTCCGCACGCTTACCGATATCCGCCGCGTGCTCACCTACAACGCCCACAACGCCTTAATGGTGCGCGGTACGGTCGATCAAGTGGCGCTCGCCGAAAAGGTCATCGCCGATCTCGACAAGCCAAAAAGCGAAGTCGTCATCGATGTCGTCGTCATGGAAGCCAATCGCTCGCGCACGCGCGACCTGGCTGCCAGCATCGTCAATGGCGGCACGGCCGGGCTTCGATTGCCCATTGGTTTTAGCCCGCGAAGTTCCATCACGACGCCCGGCGGCGTAAGTTCGGCCGACGAGGCCGATACTCCTTCCACCTCCACTGCCATTCCTTTCTCCAATTTGAAGTTCCTGAAGGCGGGCGACTGGTCCATGACCTTGCCCGGTGCGCTCGTGCAGGCGCTCATGAGCGACCGCGGCACGCGCGTGATGCAATCGCCGCAGGTGCGCGCCGTGGACAGCGTGAAGTCTTCGCTCAAGATCGGCGACCGCTATCCCTACGCCACCGGCAGCTTTCAGCCCGGCGTCGGCAGTGTCGGCGTCTCGCCCCTCGTCTCCACGCAATTCAACTTCGCCGACGTCGGCGTGAACGTCGACATTACGCCAAAAATTCACAGCGCCGACGAAGTCAGCCTCGCCGTCGAGATCGACGTCTCCAATATTCGCGATCAAATCGACGTGGGCGGCCTCACGCAACCCGTCATCGGCCAACGCAAACTCAGCCACACGCTCCGCCTCCGCCAGGGAGAGATGAGCATTCTCGGCGGCCTTGTACAGGATCAGGATACGCGCACCAAGAACGGCGTCCCCGGCATCGGCAACGTGCCCATTCTGGGTCGGCTCTTTTCGAGCGAATCGGTCGAACGCGGGCAAAGCGAGCTGATGATCGTGCTCATCCCCCACATCGTGCGCAGCCTGAACATCGACGAGCAGAATCTGAAGGGCGTCGCCGCCGGAACAGAACAAGTCGTCAAACTGAGCTATGCGCCGCGTGAAGAGCCCGCGCCCACGGCGGGAACCGGCCGCGTGGGCCAACCGCTCACGCCCGCCCCGCAAGGCATCATGGGACAGTTGATGCCAGGCGGACCGAAGCCGGCCGCTCCCGGTGCTCCCGTGGATACCGCTTCGCCTGAGCCTCCCAAACCGGCTGTGGCTCCCGCGCCGGAACCGCCCCCCGCCGAGCCTCCTCCAACCGAGTCCCCCAAAGCTGAGCCCGCCAAGCCGGCCGCCGGTGGCGTATCCCTCCGCTTCCAGCCGTCGGAAACCCGCGCTGCGATCGGCGGAGTCGTCGTCGTCACTTTGAACGCCGATGGCGCCAGCGATCTCTTCGGCGCGCCCATGCAAGTCGCCTTCGATCCCAAGGTTCTGCGACTGAACGACGTGATTCGCGGCAACCTCATGGCCGGCGACGGCCAGACGCCCATCTTCTCGCGCAATATTCGCAACGATGCCGGCGAAGCCACCATCGTGCTCAACCGGCTGCCCGGCTCGCCCGGCGTCAACGGTTCGGGCGCGCTCGTCACGCTCATGTTTCAAGTAGTGGGGAAGGGCGTTTCCGGCATTCGCCTCACCGAACTCACGTTGCGCAATTCGCAGATGCAGCCGCTGAATTCCGCGCTGCCGTCGGCCACCGTAACCGTGGAGTAGCCCGTGAGCCTCGCACGCCATCTCGCGCCAAACCGCATCCGCCGCCGCCGTTTCGGAATGACGCTGGTGGAGCTAATCGTCGCCTTCACCATCCTCATGCTGCTGGCGACGATGGCCCTGCCGCTGGCGCGCTACAAGGTTCGCCGCGACAAGGAACGCGAACTGCGCTGGGCGCTGCGCGAAATCCACACTGCAATCGACAAATACAAAGACGCCGCCGACCTCAACCTGCTCGGCCAACAGAAGCTCGACACCGACGGATACCCAGAAACGCTCGAGGTGCTGGTCGAGGGCGTCAAGGTGAGCGGACAGGTAGACAAGAAAGTGAAATTCCTCCGCCGGATTCCCAAGGACCCCTTCACGGGGCGCGCGGAGTGGGGCATGCGCTCCACGCGCGACGATCCGAAGTCCACCAGTTGGGGCGGCCAGAACGTCTTCACGGTCTACTCCCTGACCTATGAGAAGGCCGCGGACGGCACGCCGTACGCGGAATGGTAATGCCCATGCGGATGAGACTCAACGCACGCCGGAAGGCCGGCTACACGCTGATCGAAATCATCATCGTGATGACCATCATCTCGATCCTTGTCTCGATCGCCGTGCCCATCTATCAAAAGGTGGTCCTGCGCACCAAGGAAACCGTGCTGCGCAATAACCTCTTTACCATCCGCACCGTCATCGACGAGTACACCTATGACAAGCAGAAAGGCCCGCAAAGCCTCGACGACCTCGTCCAGGCCGGCTACCTGCGCCAGATCCCCGAAGATCCCATCGCCGGCGGGACGAATTGGAAGATCATCATGGAAGACGCGCTCACCAGCGTCAACCAGACCGAGCCCGGCATCTACGATGTCCGCAGCAGCAGCGATAAGCGCAGCCTCGAGGGCACGCCCTACGCCGATTGGTGATCCTCCGCGCTTCTCAGCCGGTAGTTCCTCAGCCCGCCAGTTCCTTCACCGCCGCCACCGCGCGGTCAATCTGCTCGGTTGAGTTGTAAATGTGCGGCGAAAAACGCAAGCCCTCGCTGTCGCCCGTGGGCGTCGAGGCAATCGCAATCCGATGCCGCTCCCACAACGTATCGTAGGCCTGCTTGGTGGGCATGTTGCGGAGCTTGAACTTCACCACGCCGCCGCAAAGCTGCGGCTCCATGCTCGTCTTCATCTCGACATTGGGAATCGCCCGCAGCGCCGTCTTCGCGCGCGTCGCGAGCGCCCGCGTGCGTGCCTCCACGTTCGCCATGCCGATCAGTTCGATAAAGTCGAGCGAAGCCTCGAGCGCCACCACCCGCGGATCGTCACGCTGGCCGAACACTTCGAACTTGCGCGCGCCTTTTAGAGTCTCCGTCCATCCCGCCGTCACGATCGACGGCCACAGCTCGGCAATCCGCTCCGCCCGCACAAACAACAGTCCCGCTTCGAGCGGACCCATCAGCCACTTGTGCGCGCTGGTCGAATAGGAGTCGCACCCAATCGACTTCAGGTCCACGTCCAGGCATCCGAACGTCTGGGCCCCATCCAGGTGCATCCAAATGCCCCGGCGCCGCGCGAGCGCCGCAATTTCGCGCGCCGGATACAGCACGCCCGTCGTGCTCGTCACATGAGTCACCGTGATCACGCGCGTGCGCGGCGTAATCGCGCGCTCAATCCCGCTCAGCAACTCCTCCGCGCTGCGCGCCGGCACCGGGGTCGGCAGCGACTTCACCACAAACCCATCGCGCCTGGCCCGCACCTTCCACGAATCGCCATTGGACGGATGATTGTGATCGGTGATGATCACTTCATCACCCGCCTTCAGGTCGACGCCCTTCACAATGATGTTGCTGCCTTCGCTCGTGTTGCGCGTCACGGCGATCTCGTCCGGTGTGGTCCGCAGCAGCCGCGCCGCTTTCGCCCGCAGCGACTCGCGCATCTCCACGTACTTGTCGCGGTTCTGGAACGACGGGTTCGCATGGAAGTCGCGCAAGTACTCGACGTGGCGGTCCATCACCGGCCGCGACGCCGGGCACACGTTCGCCGCGTTGAGATAGATCAGCTTGTCCTCCAGCGGAAACTGCCGCTGCACCATGCGCCAGTAGTTGTCGTCTCCGGCCGTGGCGGCCTGAAGTGAGGATGCAAACGCCGTCCAGCTTGCGGGCAGCGCCAAAGCGGTTTTGAAGAGGTCGCGGCGGGTGGTTGCCATGGCTCATTATAGGGGCACTCGCGCCGTTTGTAACATTACGTCCCGCACCCGCCCCCGCCGTTGACAGCGTGCGGCCGGAAACAGAGAATAAGAGCACTCGCCGCGGCTCTCCGCCCCGGCGCAATCTGGGACCCTCGAAATAGGAGTTGCGCAATGCTCGTACGAAAGCTAGTAGGACTGCTGGCGCTGTCCGCGATGGCAGCGGTTCTCCCCGCCGCCGATATGACCGCTTCCTTGAAGGCCGGCAAAGCCGCTCTGCAGGCGGCCGGCGTAATGGCATTCGGGCCGGACGGCATCTTGTTCGTCGGCGATTCCGTTGGAGGCGCCGTGTGGGCGCTCGACACGAACGACCGCAAAACCTCGGCCGCGAAAGCGCCCGAAATCGCCGGAGCCAATCAGAAAATCGCCGCCATGCTCGGCACCGCGCCCGACCAGATCCTCATCAACGACATGGCCGTCAACCCCATCTCCAAGCGCGTCTACATGAGCGTGTCGCGCGGCCGCGGGCCCGAAGCCACGGGCGTCATCCTCCGCACGAACGCCGGCGGTGGCCTGGAAGAACTCGCCCTCGACAACATCAAGCATGCCAAAGCCGCCATCCCCGATGTTCCCGATCCGAGCCAGAAGGACCGCCGCGGCCAGAGCTTTCGCATGGAAGCCATCACCGACATCGGCTTCATGGACGGTAAGGTCTTCATCGCCGGCCTCTCCAACCAGGAGTTCAGCTCCAACCTTCGTGCCATCCCCTTTCCGTTCGCCAACGTCAGCGCGGGCACCAGCGTCGAGATCTACCACGGCTCGCACGGCCGCTTTGAAACCAATTCGCCCGTGCGCACCTTCGTTCCCTACGAAGCCAAGAAGAACCAGTACATCCTCGCCGCCTACACCTGCACACCGCTGGTGAAGGTTCCCGTGTCGGCGCTGAAGCCCGGCGCCAAGGTCACCGGCGTCACCATAGCCGAACTGGGCAACCGCAATCGCCCGCTCGACATGATTGTCTACAGCAAGAGCGGCAAAGAGTACATCCTCATGAACAACTCCAGCCGCGGCGTGATGAAGATGGGCACCGAAAAACTCGACGCCATGGAATCCATCACCGCGCCCGTGCCCGACAAGGCCGGCCTGCCCTATGAAACCATCGCCGAACTCAAGGGCGTCCAACAACTGGACTCCTATGATGGTGGCCACGCCGTCGTGCTCATGGATGGCGCCAACGGAGCGATGGATCTGAAAACGATCGCGCTGCCGTAATCTCGTGTCACTCGCCCCGAAACTGGCCGCCGGGCTCATCGCCCTCTCTGCCTTCGCGGCGGGCATTGAGTTGGAGGACGGACGCTTTGTGGTGCGCAACTGCCCGCAAGGCGTCCGTTTTTCCGTCTTCGTCGGCGCCTCGTCCACGCCCATGCTGGGCGCGCCTTCCACTGCGGGCGGCACGCTCACCTGGACTCCCAAGTACCCGCTCGCCGAAGGCGTCACCTACCGTGCCGTACTGGAATCGTCGCCCCCGGTTGTGCGTACCTTCACCATTCCGCGCCTGCCGCGCGAGCGCACGCGCCTGCTCGCCATCTATCCGTCGGTGAACCAGCTGCCGGAGAACATGCTGAAGATGTATCTCCATTTTTCCGCGCCGATGAGCCGGGGTGAAGCTTACCGCCGCGTCCGTCTCCTCGATGCGAAAGGCGCGTCCGTGGAACTCGCCATCCTCGAAATCGAGCAGGAACTCTGGGATCGTTCCGGCACGCGCCTGACCATCCTCTTCGATCCCGGCCGCATCAAACGTGACCTGCTTCCGAACAAGGAAGTGGGCCCGCCGCTGCAGGCCGGGCGTTCGTATGTGCTCGCCGTCGATGCCGGCTGGCCCGACGCCAGCGGCGCGCCCCTTGGCTCGGCCGCAAGCAAAGAGTTCACCGTCGCCGCGGCCGATCGCGAACCGCCCCAAGCCTCCTCCTGGAAAATCACCGCGCCGAAATCAGGCACCCGCGATGCCCTCGCCATCGACTTCCCCGAACCGATGGATCGCGCCCTGCTCGAACAACTCCTCTCGCTCCGCGACGCCAGTGACAACCCCATCGCGGGCGCGATGACCATCGAAAAGGAAGAGCGCCGCTGGCGGTTCGTTCCCGCCGCTCCATGGCCCGCGGGTAGTTACGCCGTCGTCTACGACACGGCCCTCGAAGACCTCGCCGGCAACCGCATCGGCCGCCCGTTCGATGTCGATCTCTTCGAACGCGTCGACCGCGAAGTGACGCGCGAACTCCGCCGCATCCCCTTCGCCGTGCGACCCTAAGCGTTCATGATCTCGCCGCCCGAGCTGATTCCCGTCTGCGAGCAAGGCCGCTGGGGTTACATTGACCGCTCCGCTCGCCTCGTCATCAATCCTTCTTTCACGCTGGCCCGCCCATTCCACAACGGCCTCGCGTGTGTGAACGAAGGTGGACACGTGGGGCGAAACGGCAACGATGTGGCCGGTGGCAAGTGGGGCTTCATCGATGCCTCAGGCTCATACGCCTTCGCCGCGCGCTTCGATGACGCCTGCGATTTCTCCGAAGGCTTCGCCGCCGTCAATGTCGGCGCCCGCGTCAAGTACGCTGCCCACGATGATTTCTACTATTCCCTCGGCGGCAAGCGGGGTCTCATCGACACCTCCGGCGCGTTCACCGTGCAGCCGAAGTACGATTTCCTCGGAAGCGTACAGGCCGGCCTCGCCACGGCCAGCGAGCGTGGCCAATGTGGTTACTTGCGCGCCAACGGAGAGTGGCACATCGCTCCCCGCTTCGACGGCGCGTCGCCCTTTCACGAAGCGCTGGCCGCAGTGAAGGTCGGAAAACAGTATGGCTACATCGACGAGTCGGGCGAATTCCGCGTCGAGCCGCGCTTCGAACTCGCCTACGACTTCCACGATGGTCTCGCCGCGGGCCACACCGCCGACCCCTACCTGTGGATGTTCCTCGACGCGCAAGGCAACGTGCGTTTCACCGCGCCCGAAGGCACCGCCCACGTGGGCACCTTTTCCGAAGGTCTCATCATGGCCAATCTCTGCGCGCTCGAACGCTT
>CAYUZM010000016.1:0-18543 GCA_964449665.1 uncultured Solibacteraceae bacterium | reverse complement strand
AATGTGGCGCAGTGCGTGTACGGGGCGCCCGGTTTCGTCATGCACCACAACACCGCCGGTTGGGGCAACGCGGTTCCCATGGATGGCGTCGGCTCCGGCATGTGGCCCATGGGCGCGGCGTGGCTCAGCTTGCACTACTGGGACCGCTACGACTTCACCCGCGACCGCGAATTTCTCGCGCGCCGCGGCTATCCCGTCATGAAAGAGGCCGCTGAGTTCGTGCTCGCCACGCTCACAAAGGATTCACAAGGCCACCTGCTCACTGGACCGTCGCTCTCTCCCGAAAATCGCTTGAAGACCGCCGACGGCCAGATCGGAAAGCTCGCCATGGCGCCCACCATGGATCTCGAAATCACGCACGCGCTGTTCACGCGCGTAGCCGAATCGGCGGCGATTCTCGGCATCGACGCGGACTTCGCCAAGCGCTTGCTCGCCGCGCGAGACAAGCTACCACCGCTGAAGATCGGTTCGCACGGCCAGCTTCTCGAATGGCTGGAAGAATACGACGAGCCCGACCCAGGCCATCGCCACATCTCGCAATTGTTCGCGTTGCACCCGAGCAATCAGATCACGCTGCGTGACACACCGGAACTGGCCCGCGCCGCGCGCAAGACGCTGGAACGCCGGCTGCAAGCGGGCAGCGGCCACACCGGATGGAGCCGTGCCTGGATCATCAACTACTGGGCCCGCCTGGAGGAGGGCGCGACGGCGCACGAGAACATCATTGCCCTGCTCGCGAAATCGACCCACCCCAACATGCTCGACAACCACCCGCCCTTCCAGATCGACGGCAACTTTGGAGGCACCGCAGGGATGGCGGAGATGCTTCTGCAAAGCCACGCGGGCGAGCTGTCCTTGTTTCCCGCTCTCCCTGCCACCTGGGACCACGGCTCCATGACGGGCCTCCGGGCACGCGGCAATGTCGGCGTCGATCTGAAATGGGAAAACGGAAAGGGTGCCTTCGCTCTTCTAACCACTGCCCAGCCGGGCGAGGTCACCGTCCGCGTGCCCGCCGGACAGCGCGTCCTCTCCATCAACACTGCGGGCCAGGCAATCAAGTTCGCCCCAAATGGAAAAGGGGCCGTGCGGTTCTCCGCACAGCCCCAGAAGGAGTATGGAGTGACGTTAGCGAGCCGCTAGCAGCGCCCGCAGATGCCGCGCGCGTTCCGGCGACCGTAGCTGGCGCAGCGCCTTGGCTTCGATCTGGCGGATACGCTCGCGCGTGACATCGAACTGTTGCCCAATCTCTTCGAGCGTGTGCTCGCGGTCGCAGCCGATGCCGAAGCGCAGGCGGATCACCTTCTCCTCTTTCGGGGAGAGCGTCTTCAAAATGTTGGCCGTCTCGTCGCGCACGTTCGAGTCGATCACCGTGTCCACGGGCGAACCCACCCAGCGGTCCTCGATGAGGTCGCCGAGCGCCGACTCGCCATCGCGGCCGACAGGCGTTTCGAGCGACACCGGGTCGCGCGAAATCGTCTTCAGCTTCTGGACCTTCTCCACCGGAATATCCATCCGCCGCGAAATCTCTTCATTGGTCGGCGCGCGCCCGAGTTCCTTCTCCAACTCGCGCGTGGCGCGCAGGAACTTGTTCATCGACTCGTTCATGTGCACCGGAATGCGGATGGTGCGCGATTGATCGGCGATGGCGCGCGTAATGGCCTGGCGAATCCACCACGTGGCGTAGGTCGAAAACTTGTAGCCGCGGCGGTATTCGAACTTATCGGCCGCGCGCATCAGGCCAATGTTGCCTTCCTGAATCAGGTCGAGCAAGTGTAGGCCGCGGTTCACGTACTTTTTGGCGACGGAGACCACAAGACGAAGGTTGGCTTCCACCAGGTCCTTCTTGGCGCGCTCGGCTTCCATCTCGCCGTGCCGGATCGTGCTCAGCGTGTGCCGCAGATCCACCAGCGTCGCGCCGACGGAGACTTCCTTCTTGCGAATCTCCCGTTTCAGCTCTTTGACGCGGGGCGCCGACGCCGCGCCGTTGCGGCTTTCGAGCTTGCGGATCTCCATTTCGAGAACGCCCATGTCCTCGGCCGCGCGCTCCAACTCGCGCGAAAACTCGCGCCACTTTAGATTCTGCAGCGGCAGGTCGCGTAGTGCCTTGGAGATCTCCACGCGCGAGCGGTACCACTTGTAGAGCGCCTTCCGCTTGGCCTTCTTCACCGAAGCGGGCGACTCGTTGTATTTCTCGGAAAGCGTGTTCTGCTTCTTGTGCAGCGTGATGAAGTCGACGAACTTCTGGCGAACCTCGTTCACCCGCTTGTTGTAGGCGTTCGTGCCCTCTTCTACATCGCCCAGATCGGCGATATTCTCCACCGACTCGGTCCCCTTTTTGACCGACTCGGAAATCTCCAGAACCATCAACTGAACCAGGGCCGAACGGCTGACGCCGCGTTGCATCCGGATCTTGCCCCGCTCCATTTTGCGGGCCAAGTCCACTTCGCCTTCACGGGTGAGTAGAGGTACAGCGCCCATCTCGCGCAGGTATACGCGGACCGGGTCATCGGTATAGATGGACTCTTCTTGAGGCTGCGCTGCTTGAAAATCGTCGCCGTCATGCGTCTCTTCCGGATGAAAGAAGTTTGCTTCTTCATCGAAAGGAATACTGAGCGGCTCTTGCGCGTCGCCTAAATATTGATCGTCAAATTGATCCACAGAGATCCTACCTCTCCCAGGAAACAGCATGCGGAGGATGAAGGGCTGGACGAGACACGAGCTCCCTATGTCTCGAATGGCCGGCAGAGCAAACCGGTCCCCTCCGCCTAATGGGGCACCATCTGCGATTATACCATTGTGTTTCGGGGAAGTTAAGCCCCCAGTTCCGCCTACCCAATTCCGCCGCTGCCTGTCCTATATAGTACTGATGCGGAATTCGCGCAATGGTTACACCTTCAAGTGCTGCTCACTCGGGAACACTTTCTAAATGTTTGATAGTAATACAGTTAAACTCCAACGACGACAACTGTTTTCAGATCGTAAAAACAGCTTAACCTCGCTTCTGGCGGATCAGCGTATTCAGTTCTCCCAGAAACGCCTCCACGTCCTGGAAGTCCCGGTAGACAGATGCAAACCGAACGTAGGCCACCTTATCGAGCGTCTTCAACCGCTCCATCAGCATCTCTCCGATTGCTGTAGTAGCAATCTCCCGGTCCGCATTCTCGGCTAGCTTGCTTTCCACCTCATCGACCAGTTGCGCCAGTTTGCCCATGCTCACCGGCCGCTTTTCGGTTGCCCGCAGGAGGCCCGAAAGCACTTTTTGCCGGTCGAACTTTTCCCGCCTGCCGTCTTTCTTTACCACCATATAGGGAACTTCATCGATCCGCTCGTAGGTGGTAAACCTGCGCGAGCACTTCAAGCACTCGCGGCGGCGGCGAATGACATCGGCCTCTTTGCTCTCGCGCGAGTCGATGACTTTGTCTTCCCTGTGGCCGCAGAATGGGCACAACATTAAGAGCGTATCTCCTTGTTCGCCGGGATCATCCCGGACCTTGCCATCACGCGCCTCCCGGCGGCGTTTCGCCGTGCGAGAGCTCTTCCACCACGCCACCCAGACGGGTGATCCGGATGCCTTCATGCACCGCCAGTAACAGACCGAACGGCACAATCACGGCGAACGTGACCGCCCACAACAGGATCGCCACGCCGCTGGCCACCTCCATCGGTACTCGAAACAACTGCGTCAAGATCACCACGGAAACGATCTGCGGACCGCCGCCGACGCCCGGAATCTGTACGATACTCCCGAAGGCGACAAATCCCACAAAAATCGAGACGTCCAGCAACGAAAATCCGGCCGTTTGCGGAACCGACAGGAACAGGCAATAGTAACAACCGACAATCAGCAGCCACTCCAGGATTGAATATCCAATCACTTGCAGCACCGCCTTCCCGCTTGACGTCGACTGCACCCCCTGCACGAATGAGGTCACCATTCCCTGCACGCGCGCCTGAATTCGCTCCGGCAGGGCACTGGCCGCCTGCCGCAGCCGGTTCTCCGCAAACTGCGAAAATAAGCCGAACACCGCCAGTAGGACGATGCAGACCGTCGCCAGCGCCCCGGCGGCATGCCCGCCAATCCGCAGCACCCACGCGAGCGCCTCGCCCACCTGCACCGTGGCCGACTTCACCTGCACCAGCGCGATGCTAAAGATCAGCAGCGCCATCAGTAAATCGTACAGGCGCTCCAGGAACCACGCGCCCACCTGCGAAGAAAACGGCAAATTCTCTTTCTTCGCAATCAGATAGGGGCGAATCATCTCGCCCGGCCGGCCGAAGATCACAATCGCCGTGAACCCGATCGCCGTTGCAATGAACAGCCGCCGGATGCTGGCGTGCGGTTTCTGCTTTTCAATCAACACTTTCCAGCGCAGCGCCCGGCCCCAATAAGTGCTCAGGGCGAACAGTACCGAGCCGCCCAGCCAAAGCGGATCCATCGCCCGGAACGTCTGGCCGAACACGCGCCAGTCGAAGCTCTGGCCCCGCCACATGTCCACCAGCCAGAAGCCCGCTACCAGCAACAAAACGAAGCCAACAGGGAGCGCCCATCGGGGAAGATGGCGGCCACTGCGTTGATCTGTGGAAATGAGCGCGCTCCTTGGGTGCCTGTGGACCTGGGTCCCGGCGGCCGGCGCGGCAGCCGTAATTTCCCGCTGCGCCGCTCGGCCTCTCAGTTAGAATATAGGGCGGCTTCACCGAAATCACCAAATTTGCTGAACTTCCGTGGACCAGGACTCGTAGTCCCGAGTGGATGGCGCACGAAGCGCCCGCCCACGATGAGCCGGAAGATCGAACCGATTCCGGCCGCGTCCGGCGGCAATCGACACTACGGAGAAGTGAGGCCTGGTATGGCGGCAGCGGCCGCGGTTTGGCAGATCGGCAGTCGGGAGAAGAGGCAAGGTACATCCACCCTCGAATCCACGGTTGCCCGCCTGTCTGATTGGAGCCGACGGGAACGTACATTGGACCAGGACGCTATTCTGGTTGAGCGCTGTTTGAGTGGCGACGATACGGCTTGGGAAGAGCTGATTCGCACGCATACGCGCCGGGTCTATTCCATCTGCTACCGCTTTACGGGAACCGATGGCGAGGCCCAGGACATTACGCAGGAGGTCTTCCTCCGCGTCTTTCAAAGTCTGCAGAGCTTCCGGTCCGGCGAAGGCTTATTTACCGTGTGGCTTTCCCGCCTCACGCGGAATCTATTAATCGACAACTATCGCCGGGGCAAGTTGCAGCGGGCCTCGGAATCGCTGGACGATAAAATCGCGGTGATCGAAGAGACGGCGTCGGGCTACGCAAAAACCGATAGCATGGTCAACTCCCGCGAAGCCTCGGAGATGGTGCAGGCGGCGCTGCAGAAGCTTTCGCCGGAACTGCGCGAGGCCGTGGTGCTGCGCGATCTGGAGGAGATGGAGTACAAAGATATCGCGGAGGTTTTGAAAGTGCCCGAGGGCACTGTGAAATCACGCATCAACCGGGGCCGCGCCGAGCTGGCGCGGGTTCTCAGGAAATGGAAAGTGACGTTATGAAGTGCGCCGAGTTTGAAATTCTGCTCAGCGACTCACTCGACGGAATCATCCGCCCGGCCGATCAGGCGCGCCTGGACGAGCATGCGCGCTCGTGCCCGGCCTGCGCCGAACTGGCCGCCGATTGCGGAGCCGCCATCGCCTTCCTCAACCGCGTGGAGGCGGTGGAGCCGCCCGCCGAACTGGTGAACCGGCTTGTGTTCATGGCGCCTTCGAGCGCCGTTGCCCGTCCCCATCACGAAGCCAAGAGCAAATGGACGGCGGTATTCGGCGGCTGGTTCGCCCCGCTGTTGCAGCCGCGCCTGGCCATGGGCATGGCAATGACGATTCTCTCGTTCTCCATGGTCGGCCGCCTGCTCGGGTTGCAGGAACGGCAGCTCACCATGGCCGACCTCGAGCCGGCCAAGGTGGTCGCCACGCTCGACCTCAAAGTGCACCGCGCCTATGACCGCGCGGTGAAATATTACGAAAACGTCCGGCTCGTATACCTGATTCAATCGCAGCTCCGCGAGTGGAGCGCGCAAGAGGAAGAAGACAGGCGGATTCAATCGCGCCGTTCCACCATCGACGTGGGCACGGCGTCCAAACCGGCCAACGGGACCACCAGCACAGATCCCGCAGCCGGCGCGCAGAGGAGGGACAAACAATGACGGCAGCAGCTTTTTGCAGGCAGTGTGGCAAGGCGCTTACCGAGGAAGAGAAGGCCATCCCGGATACGATCTACTGCGGCACGTGCGCGCTCGAACACCCGCCCGCGCCTCAGCCGGCCGCGGCGGCCTCGCACGCAACCGCTCATCCTCCGCCGATTTCTCCCTCCGGCGCGGCCATTCCACCGAACTATAACAACGGCATCTCGCCCGGACTCGCCTTTCTGCTCGGCATCATTCCCGGCGTCGGCGCCATCTACAACGCGCAGTACGCCAAGGGCCTCATTCACGTGGTCGTCTTCGGCCTGCTGCTCTCCATCGCCGATTCGCCGCAGAGCCACGACATCGCCCCGCTGTTCGGCGCACTCATCCCGTGCTGGGTCGCCTACATGGCGTTTGAGGCTTACCACACGGCCAAGAAGCGCATGGCCGGAATCGCGGTCGACGAGTTCTCCAGCCTTGTGCCGATGCGCCACTCCGGTTTCCCGGTGGCTCCGGTGCTGCTCATCGCCTCCGGTGTGTTGTTCCTGCTGAACAACCTCGGCGTGCTCTATTTCAACCAGCTCTTCCGCTGGTGGCCCGTGCTGTTGATCGCCTTAGGCGCCTACATGCTGTTCGTGCGCGTCACCGGCGCCAATGACGAACAGGCGCAGCCGCCCTCCTCCGGCGGCTTCGCTTCCCCCGGCTTCACCGGAGAGGTGCGTCATGAACAATAACCTCGCCCTCATCCGCGCCCTGCGCGGCCCGGTGATGATGATGACCCTCGGCGGCATGCTCGTGGCCGATCACTTCAGCCGCTTTACGTTCGGGCGCACCTGGCCGGTCCTGCTGATCGTGCTGGGCATTATGAAACTGCTGGAACGCATGGGCGCCGATACGCCCCCCGCGAACCCGTACACGCCGGTAGGAGGAAACTAGCCATGTCGCGTGGATCCATAATCGGACCGGTTATTCTCATTCTCGTCGGCGGCCTGTTCCTGGCGAACAATATCCGCCCAGACCTTCCGGCGCTGCAGATCGTCGCCGACTGGTGGCCCTTCCTGCTGATCGCCTGGGGCCTCATCCGCTTCATCGAAATCATCGTCTGGAACAACCAGGGCAAGCCGCTGCCCGCGGCCGGCATCTCCGGCGGCGAATGGTTCCTGGCCATCGTCATCACCCTGGCCGGATCGGCGCTCTTCGTCGGCCGCAACCTCTCGGACCGCTTCCCGCACGACCGCATCACCTTCCGCGGCCTGGAACTGTTCGGCGAGCAGTTCGACTTCCCCATCGCCGCCACCTTCAAGGCCACCAAGACGCCGCGCGTGCAGATTGAAAACCTGCGCGGCAACGCCCGCGTCGTGGGCGCCGAGACCGAAGAGATCAAGGTCACCGGACGCCACTCCATCCGCGCCTTCGACCGCGCCCAGGCCGACAAAACGAACGGCCTCTGCAACCTGGAAATCGTGCAGCAGGGCGACCTCATCATCGTCCGCACCAATCAGGACAAGGCCGCCGGCGAACAGCGCATCGAATCTGAACTGGAAATCATCGTCCCCAAGGGCGCCACCGTCCAGGGCCGTGGCCGCTTCGGCGACTTCGACATCTCCGGCATCACCGGCAACGTCGACATCGATAGCGACAACGCCGGCGTCCGCGTCTCTGAAGTGGCCGGCGGCGCGCGCATCGACACACGCCGCAGCGACCAGATCCGCGTCACCAACGTGAAAGGCAACGTCGAAGTGCGCGGCCGCGGCTCCGACCTCGAACTCGACCACATCGAAGGCACCGTCGCTGTCAACGGCTCCTACGGCGGCGAGATCGTCTTCCGTCAATTGGCCAAACCGCTCCGCTTCGAAAGCGACAACACCAACCTCCGCGTGGAGAAAATCGCCGGCACGCTCACCTTCAGCCACGGCGAAATGGTGGCCGAGGACTTCACCGGACCCGTCACGCTGCGCTCTCACTCCAAGGACGTCGAGCTGCGCAACTTCACCGGCGGCGCAGACGTGCAACTGGACCGCGGCGACCTCAACGTCCGCCCCGGCCGTCTGCCCCTGGCCGTTATGACGCTGAATACCCGTGGCGGCAACGTCGAGCTCGTTCTGCCCGAAAAGGCGCAATTCACGCTGAACGCCGAAGTGAATAAGGGAGAAATCGACATCAACCTGCCCGGCCAGTGGCGCGTCGAAGACGAAGGCAAAGGGCAGCGCGTGCAGGGAGCCGTGGGCACGGGCCCCTCGATCAACGTCTCCTCCGAGCGCGGCGAACTCCGCATCCGCCACGGCGCCGTCGAAACCAGCACCCGCACGGACCTCTCTTTCACGGACCGCGACGCACCGGCTCCGCCCAAAGCGCCGTCCGCTCCCGAGCCGCCGAAGAAGAACCTGCCCGTGGTGCAGCAGTAGCTTTCGCCCGGCCACTTTCGCCTGATTGCTTTCGCCCAACTACTCCAGACTTGGGTTCACAACGCCGTGGCGCTCCAGCAGTGCCACGGCGTTTGTGTTTCCCGCCGCCTCGGCCAGCCGCGCGTGCCGCCACGCCGCGCCCGCATCGTCCCGCACGCAGTAGATCTCGGCCAGCGAAACATGGGCCTCGGCGAAATCACCCCGCAGCCGCACGGCTTCGAGTAGCAGCCCCAGCGCCTCATCCTGCCGCGATTGCGTGCGGTAAAGCTGCGCCAGGTGATAGTAGGGCCGCGCGTTGCCGGGCTCGCGCGCAATCCAGGCCACCTGCTCGGCCATCGCCGCTTTCATATCGGCGTCGAGCATCGGCTCAATCACTTCCTTGCGCCAGAACCCCATCTGTTCCATACTAGCCCGCGCCGCTCGGAGCAGCGCACGCCGCATCGAATAGCCCACGCCACGCGGGCCAGCGCACGGCGCACGGAACAGCCCGCATCGCACAGAACAGGCGACAACCAAGCGGAACAACCCGCGCCCGGTGAACAGGCCGCGCCGCGCGAAACAAGCCCCTCAATGCGGACGAACCCGGATTTCGTCATGTTAATCTGATGAAAGCGGGCGCGTAGCTCAGTTGGTTAGAGCACCTCGTTTACACCGAGGGGGTCCGGGGTTCGAGTCCCTGCGCGCCCACCATCCGGCTAAATGTATTGGGGAGTCCAGATGGAGCCTTCGGAGCAAAAATCGCAGACAGTATTGTTCATCGGCAGGTGCTTCATGAACGGCTACCCGTTCACACAGGAGGAAGGATTCGTCCACATCGCCTGTGAAATCCTGAGCCGCCGCGGTTATCGCATCGAACCCGCCCGCCTCGCCCCTGTCCGAACGACCGATCTTGCCAAATTCGCCGAGGCCATCGAACAGCACAAGCCCTCGGTCACGGTCCTTCAAACGGGCGGTTTGGAAACGATCCGCCTGCTGGAGGACGTCATCCGGGGATGGTTCGGCATCGCCAAGCCAAAACGCGTTTTCGACCAGCATCTCCACACGTCGCCCTTCCGGACTCCATGGCTGAAGTTTCAATGGCGAGTGATGGTGGCTCTCAAGCGCATCGCCGACACGCTTCTCCTGCACCCCATCGTGAACTTCACCGAGTTCCGTGCGAATCTTCGCGCCGCCATTGAACTGATCCGCGACCGGACGGACGGTACCGTCCTCATTTTGGGACTGTTCCCTTCGGCCTGCCCGATCAGCTCCTACTACCGGATCCGCATGGAGCCGATTTTCATCGAGGAGTGCGCCCGGGCCGGCGTACACTACCTGAACGCACCCGAGTTGTGGCGCCGCGACGGTCTGAATTCCTCTTACTATCACGATCCCATTCACATCAACGTACAGGGTCACGCATGGTTCGCAACCCACGTGGCTGATGCGCTTGAGCCGTGTTTACGCGAGGCAGCCCAGCCGGACGGTGGCGCCGGCGCCGAGCCGCAGCCCGTCAGTTATAGTGCGCCCGGTTCAACTCTATAAACGACTCTTTGCCGGCTGGCACTTCCTCAACGGGGAAGATGGAATTCGACGGACAAACCGGCACGCAGGCGCCGCAATCGATGCAGCCGTCGGGATCCACAAATAGCTGGGTGAACGATTCGACGTCGGCCTCGTCCGCTTTCGGGTGTATGCAATCGGTCGGACAGGCCTCTACACAATGAAAGTCTTTTGTGCAGTCGTCGGTGATGATGTACGCCATGAGATGCTCCTCGCTCATGGCTCCCTGCAATCGCCGTGCCGCTCCCCGCGCGCCGTCCGAACGCCCGATCCACCCTCATTCCGCCGCGTGGTTGGGTGAATTCGCGCGGCCTCTTGGGAAACTCGACCCCACCCACCACACAATCAGGCCCGCCACGGGAAACAACGTCGCCCACACGAACGCCTCTTCCCAACGCTTCTGGTCAAACAGACGCCCCACATAAGGCATCGCCAGCGCCACCGCCGCCCCCCACGACCCCGCGCCCAAGCCCGCAATCAACCCGGCATGCGCGCCCGTATACACCCAGGTTGCATAGTGCAAGGAAACCATCACAAAGCCCGAGGCGATGAACATCTCGAAGAACAGCTCCAACAGCAGCGGCGTCCAGGCGGCCACACCGCCGGGTGCGGCCAACCGGTGCGCGCCCGCCAGCGGCAGGCTGAGCACGAACAGTACGAAGAAAATCCAACGGTAGATGCGCATCTTTTCCGCCGCCCCGGCCACGTAGCGGTCGAGAATCCACCCCCAGACGAAATAGCCCACCTCCCAGCCCAGCGGCGGAACCCACAGCACCATGCCCACCTCGGCCTGCGACGCCCCCAGCGCCCGGCTCAGGTAGATCGACGTCCCGTACAAAATGAACCCAAGCGGGAGCGCGCCGAACGCATACGCGCCCATGAAGGCCCACGTGCGCGGGTCGAACCAGCCCGGTCCCTGGGCAATCGGCTTGGCCGCGCTGTGCGCCTCGGGCTTGGCCCGCAGCTCCGGCCGCCGGCTGACGAATGACCAGATCACCAGCCACAGCACCCCGATCACGCCCGTGAACAGGAACGCCCCGCGCCATCCAAAGGCCAGCGCCACCGGCGTCACGATGATCGGCGTCACCACCGCGCCCAACGACCCGCCGCTGTAGCTCACCGCGATGCCGCGCGAGCGCTTCTCGATGGGCAGCGTCTGCACGGCCGTGCGCAGGCCGCCAGGAAACGTCGCGCCCTCGCCGAACCCCAGCGCCGCGCGCGCCACGGCAAAACTCCAGAAACCGCTGGCGAAGACGTGCGCCGTGGAGGCCAGCGTCCAGAAGCTCACGCTGGCGAACATGCCCTCGCGCAGGCCCAGCCGGTCCAGCAGCCGCCCCCAAATGGGGTTTCCGGTCATGTAGGCGATGGAAAAAATGGAGATAATCCAGCCGTACTGCTCCGCGTTCAAGCCGGTTTCGGCGAGAATCGTCGGGGCCAGCAAGGCCAGCGTGTTGCGGTCGATATAGCTGATCAGCGACACCAGCAGCATCGTGAGCGAGGGGATCCACTGGCGGAGGAGGGTCACGGGGGAAAGGGCCAGTGTATCCGGTTCGTCGCCCGCGGCGCGCGATTGGTCGGCGAACCGTGCCGTTCGTCGCAATCCAAATGAACTTGCCGCGCCTCGGCCTTACTCTGACACTCGGAGGCAGTCAATGAAGCAACACAGATGGATTTACTATTACGGCGCGGCGGCCGTTGGCCTGCTCGCGGGCGTTTGGAGCGCGCGCGCCGAGGTTCGTTTCGACCACATCGTGCGCAACGATTTCTTCTCCGGCTTCACCGGCAACGCCGAGGCGCTCACGCGCGGCATGAAGGTGTGCGAGCAGGTGCTGGCGGCAAACCCCAACCACGCCGAAGCGCTCGTCTGGCACGGCGCGGGGCTGTTCTTCCAAAGCGGACAGTTGTTCCAGCAGGGTAAACGCGAGGAAGGCATGCAGCTCTCCGCGCGCGGCATGGCGGAAATGGACAAGTCCGTCGCTCTTGCGCCCGATGACATCGGCGTTCGCATTCCCCGAGGAGCCGCGTTGCTTGCCGCCGCCCGCTTCATGCCCGACAGCCCGCTTCGCGCCGGCCTGTTCCAACGTGCCATCGACGACCACCAGCACGTCTACAACCTGCAGTTGCAGAATCAAACGCTCGACAAGATCGGCTCCCATCCGCTGGGCGAACTGCTGCAAGCCTTGGGCGACTCCTACTCGCGCACAGGCAACGCGGCCCAGGCGGAAGAGTACTATGGCAAAATCAGCGCCATGCTGCCCAATACCGTGTACGCCAAACGCGCGGCAAAATGGATGGAGACCAAACAGCCGCTGCCTGTTGCCGAAGCGCAGTGCGTCGGCTGCCATGTGAACCAGTAACGCAATGGACCGCTCCGCTCAGCTCCGGAAGATGGGCAAGGCCTTCGCCGCCATGCTGGCGTTGAGCTTTGCCATCTCCGTCTTCCTGCTCCTCATCTTCCTGGGGGAAGGCCAGAAGTCCAGCCTGAGCAATATCGCCGCCAATATCCTCGTCGGCATGACGTATGGCATGTGCATCGGCACGCTGAGTTGGGGGTCGATGCACTTCCTGGCGCATCCCATCTGGCAGTTGAACCCCGTGCCCCGGTGGACCGTGCTCATGCTCCTGTTCGCCGTGTGCTGCGTCGCGGGAACGTTCCTTGCGGTCTGCATCGGCAAGTATGTCTACCCGTTCGGCTGGACCGCGCCGGTGGTCAGCATCTGGCTGGGCTCGCTGCGCACCAGTCTTGCCATCACGTTTCCCATCGGCATCGTGGCCACGCTCATCGAGCTCTATCGCGAACGGCTGAAGAACACCGAAGTCCAATTGCGGACCAAAGAGCTCGAACGCGAACGGGCGATGAAGCTGGCCAGCGAAGCCCAACTGGCGGCGCTTTCGGCCCGCGTGGAGCCGCACTTCCTGTTCAACACGCTGAACACCATCAGCTCGCTCATCCGCGAAGACCCGACACGCGCCGAACGCACCATCGAGCAGTTGAGCACGCTGCTGCGCTCTTCGCTGGAATCGGCGAATACCGCCGCCATTCCGCTCGAACAGGAGATGCAGCTGGTCGCCAGCTATCTCGACATCCAGGCCACCCGCTTCGGGGAGCGGCTGCGCTTTTCGCTTGCCCCCGCCGTTGACGCCGCGCACATCACCGTGCCGCCCTTCTCTATTCAAACGCTCGTCGAAAACAGCGTGAAGTACGCCATCGCCCCGCGCCGCGAAGGCGGCAGCATCCAGGTGCGCATGCAACAGGAGGACGGCCGCCTGCTCGTGGACATCGAAGACGACGGCCCCGGTTTCACGCCGCAGCAGATTCCCTCCGGCCGCGGCATCGACAACCTGCAAGGCCGCCTGCAAGCGCTCTTCGGCCCGGCCTCTTCTCTGGAATTTATTCGCGCGCCGGGCATGATGCGCGTGCGCATGAGAGTGCCCGCATGAGAGTACCCGCATGAACGTCTTCCTCGTCGACGACGAACCGCTCGCTCTGAAGCGCCTGGCGCGCATGATCGAAGGGACCGGGCGCGCCCGCGTGGCCGGCACGGCGCTCGACCCCGAATCCGCGCTCGCCGCCATGCAAGCCCATCCGCCCGACGCGCTCTTCCTCGACATCGAGATGCCCGGCCTCAACGGCTTCGAACTGCTGGCCCGTATGGCCGCGCCCCCGCTGGTCGTCTTCACCACGGCCTATCACCAGTACGCTCTACAGGCCTTTGACGCGAATTCGGTGGATTACCTGCTGAAGCCCGTCACTCCCGAAGCGCTCGACCGCGCCTTCACGAAATTGGAGCGCATGTTGGGCGGCGCGGCCCCGCGCGGCGATTTCGCGCGCCTGCTCAGCCAGGTACAGCAAGCCCTCGCGCAACCGGCGAGCTATCCCACGCGCATCGCCTCCAAGCTCGGTGACAAAGTCGAGTTCGTCGATCTCGCGCACGTCACGCACTTCTACGCCAAAGACAAGCTCACCTTCGCCGCCACGGCCGCCAAACACTACATCGTCGATCCCACCATTGCCGAGCTGGAATCGCGCCTCGATCCGCAACGCTGGATGCGCATTCACCGCTCCACGCTGCTGCACATGGAGCACGTCAAAGAGCTGCACACCTGGTTCGGCGGGCGCGTGATGGTCCGCATGAAAGACGGGAAGACCGAGCTGCAAGTGGCGCGCGACCGCACCGCCGTGCTGAAAGAGAAGCTGGGGATTTAGGGCGATTTCGGCGATTTAGGCCGAATCCGCGGCTCGGAAGCACAGCACCGCGTTTAACCCGCCGAAGGCGAACGAGTTCGATATCGCCGCGCCCACCTGCGCCTTGCGCGCGGCGTTGGGAATCACATCCACGTCGCATTCCGGATCGGGCGTCGTGTAGTTCATCGTCGGCGGCAGAACGCCGTCGCGCAGCGCGAACAGTGTCGCCACCGCTTCCAGCGCGCCCGCCGCGCCCAGCGCGTGCCCGTGCATCGATTTCGTCGAGCTCACCGCCAGCCGCTTCGCGTGTTCGCCGAACACCAGATGAAGCGCCTTGCACTCGGTCGAGTCGTTGGCGAGCGTCCCCGTGCCGTGCGCGTTCACATAGCCCACCTCTTCGGGAGCCATCGCCGCGTCGGCCAGTGCCGCGCGAATCGCCTGCGCCGGGCCGCCCACGCTGGGTTGCGTAATGTGATGCGCGTCGGCGCTCATGCCCGCGCCGGCAAGTTCAGCATAAACGCGCGCGCCCCGCGCCTTCGCCGCATCGAGCGGTTCCAGCACCACCATGGCCGCGCCTTCGCCCAGAATCAGCCCCTTACGATCCTTTGAAAACGGACGGCAGGTGTCCTGCGATACCACGCGCATCGCCTCCCAGGCTTTCAAAAATCCGAAGCTGAACAACGCCTCCGCGCCACCGACAATTGCCCGGTCCACCATGCCCGACCGCACCATCCACAAGCCTTGTCCGATGGCATGGCCCGCCGAAGCGCACGCTGTCGAGACCGAATACACCGGCCCGCTCACGCCCCACTCCATCGAAAGATAGCTCGCGCCCGCGTTCGACATCGTCCGCGCGATCGTCATCGGATGCACGCGCCCGGTTTTCTTGTCGTAGATCTCCTGGAATTGCAGATCCTCGCTGGCTTTCCCGCCGACGCAACTGCCGGTGAGAATCGCCGTGCGGTGCCCTTTCACGTCGCCTGCCGTGAGCCCGGCGTCGCGTAGTGCCTCGCGTCCGGCCACGGTGGCGAACTGCGCGAACGGATCCAGCAGGTCCACGGTCTTCGGATCGAAGTGCGGCGAGGGATCCCAGCCGCGCATCTGCGCGCCGTTGGCAAACCGCAGTTGCGGCGTCCACCAACCTTCGAGCGGAGCGATTCCCGAGCGGCCTTCCGCCAGCGCCTTCCAAAATTCCGGCGCCGTGGCCCCCAGCGGCGTGAGCGCACCCACGCCTGTTACGGCAACCCTCATGCAGCCGCGCCCTTCGCTTCCACCAGCTTCCAGACCCCTTCGGCCATTTCCCGAAGGTTCTTCACGTTGCGCGCGGCATCGTCGGGAATCTGGATTCCAAACTCGTTTTCCAGCGCGAATAGAATGTTGATGCCATCCAGCGAATCGATACCCAGTTCTTCAAACGAGGCGTCCAGCCGGAAATGCTCCACCGGTTTGTGGAGCGTGCTGGCAATGGACTGCAGCAGCCGCTGGGTAAATTCTTCGGTCATGCGAAAACCTCACTCACAGTTGCAAATTCAAAATGCCGCTCGCGCAAGGCGGGGAGAATCACCTTGAGCGCGTCGACGGTGGCCCGGCAGTCGGGCTCCGGGCGCCCTGCCCGCCCGTCGTGCAAGCATACAATGGCGCCGTTGGCGGCGTGGGCGAGCACGCGCTCGGCCACCTTCCCGGCCGGCAGCTTCCAATCCAGGCCCAGGCATGTCCACATCACACCGGTCAGGCCGTGGTCGCGCTGCGCCTTGCGCAATCCGAACCAGCGGCAACCGTATGGCGCCCGAAACCACCTCGGCGGCCGGCCGTGGATCTCGGTCAGCACCCTTTGGCCACCCGCCACTTCACCATACACGCCGACGGGCGTCTTTGCATAGAGCGCGGCGTGCGAAAAAGTGTGGTTTCCAATCTCGTGCCCCTCTTGAGAGGCGCGCCTGGCCAAGGCGGGATTACGCATCGCCTCCACGCCAATCTGGAAAAACGTAGCTTTTGCTCCGTATTCGGCCAACAGGTCTAATATTGCCCCGGTCCACGGCGTCGGGCCGTCGTCGAAGGTGAGCGCCACACGCGGCACGGCCGGGTTGCCCCGCCACTCCGACTTCCCGAACACCTGCGACGACCGCCCGCGAACCGCCCAGCCCGCCAGCCCCACGGCCGCCGCGGCCGGTGCGCCCGCCATCGCCCATTCCCAGCTCATCTACTAGGGCTTCTCCTCCGGGTTCCACTTTACGCTGTGGTCCGAGGTCACTGCGTACGTTTCGTTCGGTGAGATGAGGGTGAAATACGACCATGGCCCGGGAATCCAGGGAAACTGGTCGATTACGCTCTCGTCCACTTCCACACCGAGCCCCGGCTCCACCGGCACCGCCAGTTCGCCATCGGTGATCGGCAGCGGCTTGCGTAGAATGCGCTGGGCGAGCGGGAACTCGTACATCGACTTCACCCGTTCGTCCGTATAAACCGCCTGTTCCAGCCACGACGACACCGTCTGCGGCCAGCAGATGCCCAGGTGCGCCGCCGCGATCACCTCAAGGTCGGTGCCCCAGCAATGGAAGGCGAAGCCGATGCCCTGCCGCTGGGCCATCGAAAGAATGCGCTGCCCGGCCGTGTAGCCGCCCTGGCAAACCACGTCCATTTGCACGAAATCCACGGACTGGCCGGCGATCAGGTCGGTGAAGGAGTCTTCGCTGTGCTCATGCTCGCCGCTGGCCACCGGCACATAGCCGGTTTCGCGCAATTCACGGTAGGCGGCGTGATCGTCGGGCGGCAGCGGTTCCTCAAGCCAGGCGATGTCAAACGAACCCATCTCCTTGGCCACCTGACGCACCGTTTCGGCCGAATAGCAGCGGTCGCCCATGCGCCACCAGGAGTGTGCGTCCACCATCAGCTCCATCGCCGGACCCACTGCCTCGCGCATCAGCTCCACCGCGCGCACGTCCTCTTCGGGACCAAGCGCCGGACGCATCTTGTACCCGCGATAGCCCAGCTTGGCCATCGCCTCGGCCTCGCGCGCAAAATCCTCCGCCGGCTGGTACATGCCCGCGCTCGCGTAGAGCGTGATCGAATCGCGCACACGCCCACCCACCAGTGCGCTCACCGGAACGCCCAGCGTCTTGCCGAGCAGATCGTAGAGAGCGACCTCCACCGTGCAGTAGATCTTGAAAACTTCGGCGTCGGCGCCAGGACCCATTCGGAACATCGCCCGCAACGCGTCCGGATCGGCCAGCGTGCGGCCCTCGAGGAAGGGAGCCACGATGTCGCGAATCGTCGCGTGCGCCTTCTCGCTGCCTTGGCCCGGGCCGTAGCCCACCATGCCCTTCTCGCCTTCCACGCGCACGAGCATTGCGTCGCGCTTGAGAATGGTGCGTTCGCCGCCGTAATAGGTGAGCTTCACCGGCTCGGGAAACCGGTAAGACAACAGAAAGGACTGGATTCGCGCAATCTTCATCGCCGCATTTCAGGATAACGAAGTTGCGGCTCCGGGAATGCCCGAAATTTTGCGGAGTGGCCTTGCCTACACTTCCACTTCCGTGGCCGCCATCTCCAGCATCCCCTTCTCCTTCAGCCCGCTCAGCGCCAGGCCATAGCGGCCCCGCACGCCGGTCTTCTCGAAGATGTGCTTGAGGTGGATCTTCACCGTGCCCGGCCGGATGCCCAGCTCGCGCGCGATCTCCTTGTTCTTCAGGCCCTGTTCCACAAGCTCCAGCACCTGCTGCTCGCGCGAGGTCAGCTCCGAGCGCGGATAGCGGTCCATGCGCGGCGGATCGCGAAACAGCGTGTCCTCCATCCAGTTTGAGCCGGAGGCGACCGATCTCATACAGGTGAGGATCATCTCCGGTAGCGCCGTCTTGCGCACCACGCCGCGAACACCGGATTGCAGCAGCCGCAGCGCCTCGGGTTCGGTAATCGACGCCCCCCACACGACAATGGAGGTGGTTTGCAGATAGGGCCGCACTTCGTGCAGAAACTGCAGCAGCGATTGCGAACCGAAACTTTTGTCGGCGAGCAGCAGATCCGGTTGCTGGGATTTCACCAGATCGATTGCCCCCATCAGACTGTCTACTTGCCAGAGAACCTTCAGGTCCTCCGTGCGCGAGAGTACGGACCGCAGTCCTTCGGCCGTAATCGGCTGAGTTTCACATATCCCGACGTTCTTTGCCGCCGATGAGAGATCCATAGGGTGCCTTGGAAAGGAGATTCGAACTTGCTGGAACGAGAGTCCGCCGGAACGTGCGAAACAGCCGTTCTTCCCG
>CAYUZM010000015.1:12360-18570 GCA_964449665.1 uncultured Solibacteraceae bacterium | reverse complement strand
ACGTGCACAGGGTCCTCGATGACGTTGTAGCCGTAGTCGTCGGTGGCGCCGATGGAGACGCCCGGTTTCACGCCGCCGCCGGCGAGCCACACGGTGAAGCAGCGCGGGTGATGGTCGCGTCCGTAGCTGTCGGCGGTCAGCCGCCCCTGGCAATACACGGTGCGGCCGAACTCGCCACCCCACACGACGAGTGTGTCGTCGAGCATGCCGCGTTGGGCAAGGTCGGTAACCAGCGCCGCCGAGGCCTGGTCGGTCTCTTCGCAGCGTGCCGGCAACCCTTTGGGCAACCCGCCGTGATGATCCCAATCGCGATGGTAAAGCTGGATGAACCGCACGCCGCGTTCGGCCAGACGCCTCGCGAGCAGCACGTTGTAGGCATATGTGCCCGGCTTCCGCGCGTCGTCGCCGTATAGCGCGAACGTGGACTCCGGCTCCTTGGACAGGTCTGTCAATTCCGGCACCGACGACTGCATCTGAAACGCCATTTCGTACTGTGCCATGCGCGTCGCCGTCTCCGGATCGCCGAATGCGGATAGTTTGCTCTGATTCAACTCGGCCAGCGTGTCGAGGAACACGCGCCGGTTCTCCGCCGGGAATCCCGCCGGATTCGAAAGGTACAAGACCGGGTCGCCGGCGGAGCGGAACTTAATGCCCTGGTATTTTGTCGGCAGGAATCCAGAACCCCATAGGCGGTCATAGAGCGGCTGCCCGCCTCCGCCGCCCTGCGAGATCATGACGACGAAGCCCGGTAGATTCTCAGACTCCGAACCCAGCCCGTAGACGGCCCACGAGCCCATGGACGGGCGCCCGGCGATTTGAGAGCCTGTTTGAAAGAAGGTCACGGCCGGGTCATGATTGATGGCCTCGGTATGCATTGACTTGATGAACGCGAGGCGGTCGGCCACCTTTGCCGTGTGCGGCAGCAATTCGCTCACCCACGCGCCGCTCTGCCCGCGTTGCGTGAACGAGAACTTCGACGGCACCACCGGGAAGCTCGATTGCGTGGCCGACATCTGCGTCAGCCTCTGTCCGTTGCGCACGGACTCCGGCAACTCCTGGCCCGCGAATTCGTTCAGGTGCGGCTTAAAGTCGAACAGCTCCATCTGCGAGGGGCCGCCGGACATGAAGAGATAGATCACGCGCTTTGCCGTGGGTGTTCGCGTGGGCATGCCCGGAAGCCCGCCCGTCTTGGCTTGCAGCGTGGCGAGGGCGGCCGTGCCCAGCGCGCCCAACGTGTGGCCGAACAGTTCGCGGCGGTTCATTCTTTCGTCACCATTTCGTCGAGGTTCAAGATCAGGCTTCCCACGGCCGTATAGGCGGCGGCATCGGCCAGCGGTACCGATTCATCGCGCCGTGAATCGCCCGCATGCAGATACCGCTCCGCGTCCGCCCCGCGTGCCGCATAGTAAGTGCGGAACTTTGCCAGCGCCTTCTCCATGGCCGCCAGTTCGCCCGCCGACGCCTCGCGCGCCAACGCCGTGCGCCAGCCCGCGCGCAACCGATCGGAATCCGACGCGCCGCTCTTAAACATCCGCTCGCCCAACTTGCGCGCCGCCTCGACGTAGGTGACATCGTTCATCAGGTCGAGCGCCTGCAGCGGGGTGTTGGTGCGGGTTTCGCGCACGACGCAGGTTTCGCGCGTCGGCGAATCGAAGGTCACCATGGAAGGCGGCGCCATCGTCCGGCGCCAATAGCTGTAGAGCGAACGGCGGTAGAGTCCCTCGCCCTTGTCCGGTTCGTAGTCGGCGCCGCTGGCGAGTTCTTTCCATAGGCCCGCGGGTTGATACGGCTTTACGCTCGGACCGCCAAGTTTCTCCACGAGCAGTCCGCTCACCTGCAACGCCTGGTCGCGCACCATCTCGGGCGCAAGCCGTTCGCGCGAGCCCCGGGCGAGCAACCGGTTCTCCGGGTCGCGCTCGAGCATCTCCGGGGTCACCTTCGACGACTGCCGATAGGTCGCGCTCATCACCATCGTCTTCAGGATGTGCTTCACGTCCCACCCTGAGGTCATGAACTCCACGGCCAGCCAATCCAGCAGTTCCTGATGCGCGGGCAATTCGCCCTGCGAGCCGAAGTCTTCGACCGTCTTCACGAGGCCCGTGCCGAAAAGCATTTGCCAGAAGCGGTTCACCGTGACCCGCGCCGTGAGCGGGTTGTCGCGCGACACGAGCCACTTCGCCAGGCCCAGGCGATTCTTGGGCCACTCGGGATTCCACGCGCCCAACACCGCGGGCGTCGCCGGTTCCACGGGCTCGCCGGGCGCATCGTAGGCGCCGCGTTTCAAGAGGAACGTCGGGCGCCGCTCGGCGCGCTCTTCCATCACCATCACGGTGGGAATGGTCGCGTAGAAGGCGTCGCGCTTGAGCCGCGCTTCTCCCAACCGCGCGCGTGCCGACTGCAGCGTTTGCGGCGCGGCGGTATCGAGGAACGCCAGCCGCAGCTTTTCCCGTTCGGCCTCGGTGCGTTGGTCCTGCTTCTTGGCGGCAATCGACCGCAGTGGCGTATCGAGAGCAACGGCGGCCACCTCCGCGGCGTTCATTTCACGCCGCCACACGCGGACGCCCTCGATGCGGCCGTTGAAGCGCAATCCGCCGCCCGCGCCTACGCGCCATGGCTCCTTCGGATCGAGCGGCCAGATGCCCTGGTCGAACAGAATTCTCATGCGCTGCGGCACGCCGTTCACATAGATGCGGGCATCCTTCGCCTTCATGCTGCCGCTGTAGGTCACCGCCACGTGTTGCCGCACGCCGAGTTTCACCGGCTCTTCGGTCTCCACGCGGAAGCCGAGATCGGTCCAGCGAAACACCACATGCAGGCGCAGCTTGCCATCCACCAGGTAGAGGCCATGGCCCGTGCCCTCCCAATAGTCCTCGGCCTTGCTCAAGATCGCGCCCTTGCTCTCACGCGGCTCAATCCACGCCGCGAAGGTGAACGGGTCGCGATAGTTCAGGCGCACCTCGCTCGCGGGCGCTACCTCCTGCTCACGCTTGCCATCAAACTCGCCGGCGTTATCGACGCGCAGCGCCAGCGCTTCCGCCGGCACCCAATCGGTGGCGACGCCGCGCGCCACAGCTTTTTCCCACTTCCGCTGCGCCTTCTCCGCATTGCTCTTCAGCGCATCCACGGCCGCCTGTGCGCGCGCCACCGCCGCATCCAGCAGAGCGAGCTTCGCCGCCTGCTCCGGCAACGGCGCTTTGATGAACGGCTCCTCGTTTCCGAAGTTATAGACGAACCCCTTTTCGGGTACGTTGTTGTAGAAGGCGAACAGCGAATAGAACTCTTTCTGCGTGAACGGGTCGTACTTGTGATCGTGGCAGCGTGCGCAACCGAGCGTCGCGCCCAGCCACACCATCGATGTGGTTTCGGCGCGGTCGGCGACATACTCCACCCGGAACTCTTCATCGACAATGCCGCCTTCGGCCGTCGTCCGGTGATTGCGTTGGAAGCCGGTGGCGATCTTCTGATCGAGCGTGGCGCCTGGAATCAAATCGCCTGCAATTTGTTCCAGCGTGAACTGGTCGAACGGCATATTCTTTTGGAACGCCGCAATCACCCAGTCGCGCCAGCGCCACATGTCGCGCGGACCGTCGCTCTGGTAGCCGTTGGTATCCGCATACCGCGCGGCTTCCAGCCACCGGATCGCCATGCGCTCGGCGTAACGGGGCGAGGCCAGCAGCCGGTCCACCACGCGCTCATAGGCGCCCGGCGCGGTGTCGGCGAGAAATGCGGCCACTTCCTCCGGCGTAGGTGCGAGGCCCGTGAGATCGAGCGTCACCCGCCGCAGGAGCCGCGCCTTGTCCGCTTCGGGCGAAGGTTGCAGGCTCTCGCGTTCCAGCCGCGCCAGCACGAAATGGTCAATCGCGTTCTTCGCCCAGCCGGTACGTGCAACGCGCGGCAGTTCGGCCTTCACGGGCACAATAAACGACCAATGGCTCTGATAATGCCCGCCCTCGGCGATCCACCGCCTCAGTAGGGCGATTTCAGCATCCTTCAATCGTTCATGCCCCAGATACGCCGGCGGCATGCGAAGGGTTTTGTTCTCCGACACGACGCGTTGCAGCAGGAGGCTTTCCTCCGGTTTCCCTTCGACAATGCCGCGCTTGCCGCCGCCCAGATCAGCCTTTGCGCCAGCCTCGGAATCGAGCCGCAGATTGCTCTTGCGGTTCCCTTTGTCGGGGCCATGGCAGGTAAAGCAGCGATCGGAAAGAATCGGCCGTATGTCGCGGTTGAATTGCACTTCAGCCGCGCGCGCGCAGGAAAACGCGCCCAGCACGGCCAACAGGAAAAACTTCATGCTGCCGCTATTGTATCGGCCCCTACTCGATCGGCGGCGGCGCGGGTGAACTCTGCGGCGGCACTCCATCCACGGTGCGCGGCTCCATCAACTCGGACCGCGTTCCATCCGGATCGAACAGGTTCAACTGCCGCCGCCGGTTCACGCCCGTGCGAATCTCCATTGGCTGCGTGTAGCCCGTTGCCTTCGCGCGCGGCTCCAGCCATTTCAACGACGCATCCATATCCGGCACTTCCAGGGCCAGATGGTGCTGCGTGCCCCGCGCGGTTTCAGCCGGCAGGTCTTTGTAGAGCATGAACTCGATGTAGTCGGTCCCATCCGGCACGCGCATGTTCACCCAACTCAGGGCCTTTGGATCGCGCGTGCCGCGCCAGAACTCCTGGAAGCCGAGGATGTCGCGATAAAACGCCATCGACTTGCTGAGCGAACCGACCAAAATGCCGACATGTAAGATGCGCGCCGACGCCCGCTCCTTCGGCATGAACTTGCCCTTGTCGCGCACGCTCCACCCGTCGGGCATGTACTGCACGATCTCCACCGTGTGCCCTTCGGGGTCCTTTACATTGAAGTTCAAATTTCCAATGCGCCCCTTGCCCACCTTTTCCGGCACCTTCACTCCTTTCGAGGCAAGGTATTTGCGCATCGCCTCGGCATCGGTGGTTTCCACGGAAATGTGGTTCAAACGGTCGGTGGCCGGCTTCTGTTCGGGGAACAGCTCAATGTACTGGCGGTCGTTCACCTTGACGAAGGTCAGCGACAGCGACCCGTCGGCGTTCTTCAGGTCGAAGCACTCCTGGTAGCCCAGCAGTCCGGTGTAGAAATTGCGCGCGGCCGCGATGTCTTTCACGTAGAGCGCGATGTGCGCCACGCCTGTGATCGGCGGCCGCTTCGCCTCCTGCGCCCACAGAGCGGCGCTCGCCGCCAATGCCAGCCAGAGCATTCGTTGCATGGGGACAGTCTATCTTCCCTGGTTCCGTTGTGCCATCATGTTCACCATCGCGCGTGGCAATTGCCCACGCAAGGAGGACGAATGCCCATATTCGATCGCGCGCCCGCGCCCCGTTCCGCGGGCGGTCCACCTGACGCAGGCGAACTCTTCATCAAAGTCCTTTTGGCGAACGACCCGGCGGGCCAGGCGCTGGCTGTCGATATCTTTCGCGCGATCAAGCAAGCGCATAAAACATGGCAATCGGCCGCCATGCTCACCGGCGTGCAGGTCATGTCGGTCACGGCTATCGGCGGCACTCTCATCGGTCCGCCGCTGGCGCCGTTGATCATCGCCATTCGCCCCGGCTCAAACGATTTTGAGCGGAGGCTCGTGCAGGCGATCGCAACCGTGGTGGGCAACTCGTGGATTGCATTCTGCGCTACCGTCCGCGCGCCGGGCTTGCCCTGGTACCCGGCATTCGCGGCCGTGCCCTCGCCGGTCGCACCGCCGATGCCCAACGTCCCCACGCCGTTCATTACGTTGACGCATGTGCCGGGACTGCTTGCGACGGGAGTCATGAAGCCTCAGATCATGGCCCAGCTTCGCAATGACAAGGCCGCCGAGGGAATTGTCGACTCCGTGCTGTCCGCATTTCAACAATTCATCTCGGCCTGGACCGCGACGACGATGGTCACCAACGTACTCGGTACCGGTCCGGTTCCGTCGTTTGCGCCGCCATTCGTGCCCGTTGGACCGGTTGTCGGCGGCACGGCCAACATGATTCCCGGGGGCCTGCTCTGAAACGCATCCTCCTCATCGAGCCGCCGTCGCCGGAGCGGCTTGGCGCTCCGCTGCTGGGCCTGCAATCGCTGGCGGCTTCTCTTCTCGCCGATGGCCACGAGGTTGCGGTCATCGACGCCGCCGCGCGCGAATCTCATCCAGGCACGGACGATATCGTTCGCAAAGCCGAGGCCATGCGCCCGGACAT
>CAYUZM010000015.1:0-12350 GCA_964449665.1 uncultured Solibacteraceae bacterium | reverse complement strand
TGTTCACGCGTTGGGTGTGGCACGCCTACCAATTGGTTCCGCATTTGCGTGGACTCGCGCCGCTTCTGGTGGCGGGCGGTCCGCACGCCACGGCACGGCCCCTGGAGCCTTTGTCGCGCGGCTTCGATGTGGTCATTTCAGGCGAAGCGGAGCAGGGCATGTGCGCGGTGGCCGCGGCGCGGAGCCGCGACGAGTTTGCCCATATCCCGGGTATTTGGTATCGCCGCGATAACGGCACGCCGGCGGCGGGTCCGGCCGCTTCCGCGCTCGAAGATCTGGACCTGCTTCCGCATCCGCTTCATGCGCAGCACCTGTTTGATTCGCGCTGGTATCAACCGGGCGGGCACGAGATTATTCCCGGCGGCGTGCTTACCTCACGCGGATGTCCCGCGCGGTGCACCTTTTGCGCCAACTACGTTACCGGGCGGCGCTTTCGCTTCCGGTCCGCCGCGCATGTGGTAGAGGAATTGAACGCTTACAACGAACGGTTCGGCGTCACGTTCTTCCCGTTCTGGGATGACGCCTTCACGGCCGACTCGAAGCGGCTGCTGGATCTCTGCGCGGCTTTTGAATCGGATCTGCATTTCCCTATTCAGTGGAGTGCGATCACACGCGCGAACATGGTGACGCCCGCGCTGCTGGCCGCCATGAAACGCGCCGGATGCGTCTCCGTGAATTTCGGTGTCGAGAGCGGCGATGACGGGATTCTCCGGGTGATCAAGAAAGGCGTGGCCACGCGCCACGTTGTGCAGGCGCTCGAGTGGTCGAAAGCGCTCGGTCTGGCCACGCAGTGCAACTTCATGCTGGGCTTTCCGCAAGACACACCGGCGACGCTGCATAACACGGTGCGGTTCATGGAATCGATCGCGCCGATGGTCGATAGCTTCTCTACGTTGGGCGTCGCTGTCCCATTTCCCGGCACGCCACTTTACGAAGACTTCCACTTTCAATACGGCTTCACCGATTGGTGGCAGCGCGAAAGCCACTCGCACTATACCGGCTATCCTCCGGTGACCGACTTCGAACGCTTCTATCGCCACTACATCGACGACGCGAATCTCGAACTCGATTTCTTCCGCTACTCGCCAACGGTGCGCGAAGGTATTCGCGAGGCGTTGCGTTACAAGGCAGAACATAACCTGCGCCGCATGGGGCTGCTGCGCGATCCGGTCTACCGGCCGATTCCCGCCGCGTGATGGACTGGGCTGCCGTCGCGCGCCGGGACGGTTACGCCCACCGGCAGGCGCTTGTCGACGCATCACTCATCGCCACACTCCGCGCGGCCGTGCTGGCATCGCTTGCGCGGCATGGCGCGGAGAACGTTGTTGCCGTTCAGTGCGACGTCATGGCGCTCGATGCGGTGGGCACTCTGCGCAACGATCCCGGTTTGATGGGCGCGCTGGCGGAGATCCTTGGCGCGCCTCCGTTTCCCATTCATGCCGATGTACTGCGCATCGTGCCACCCGGCGCGGCGCCCACGCCACCGCATAGAGACGCCGACTATGTGGCGCGGCAGCCAATGTGGATCGCCTGGCTTCCACTGGACGATTGTCCGGCCGAACTCGGACCGCTTGTGATGTGGCCCTCCCGTGCACCGCGTCCGCTGCCATGCACGCCTGGCGATGCCATCTTCTTCTCTTCGCTCACCAAGCACTCGACGATGCCCAACACCGGCGGCCGCCCGAGGTTGTCGATCGATTTCCGGTACGGCGCTACATAGCAGCGCCAATTGAGGTACACTTTCTCCACCCAGGCAATCGTTTCGAGCACGATGGCGTTGGAACCAATCGCGCCGCCGCTCGACGAATGAAGACGGGAGGGCTCCGACTACCCCCGCCACGCAACGTGAAAGGATCCCTCTATCTATGCTCGCCACGCCCTGGAATCAACGCAAGAGTTCCTACGACGTCGTCGTCATCGGCTCCGGCTATGGAGGCGCAATTTCCGCCGCGCGGATCGCCGCGGCGCAACTCAACCCCAAGCCAACGGTGTGCATTCTGGAGCGCGGCAAAGAGTGGGAACCGGGACGCTTTCCCGAGACGCTTCCCGACGTGCTCGGCGCCTCGCGCGGCGATCTGAATCCGCTCGGGTTGTTCGAATTTCTCAACTACCAGGACATCTCGGTGATCAAGGGTTCCGGTCTGGGCGGAACGTCGCTGATCAATGCCAACGTCGCCATACGTCCCGATCGGGAAGTCTTCGAGCAATTCCACTGGCCTGCCGTTATCACCTACGACGAGTTGAAGGATCACTACACCACCGCGCAATTGATGCTGGGCGCGGGGCCGCATCCAAACGCGCTCGGCCTCAACAAGGTGAAAGCCCTGCAGGAGCGCGCGGCGCAACTGGGACGAAACGCCGAGGCGCTCGATATCGCCGTGAACTTCACTGTCAACGGCCAGAACCCGCATGGCGTCGAACAGAAGCCCTGCAACGATTGCGGCAACTGCGTCACCGGCTGCAACGTGAAGGCGAAGAACACGCTGCAGATGAACTATCTGCCGATGGCGAAGAACGCGGGGGCAGCGATTCTTACGCAGGCCACAGTGGAACGCCTGGAGAAACTCCCCGGCGGCGGCTGGCGCATCCACGGGCAGCGCGTGGAGAACCTGCTCGTCAAAGTGCCGTTCGAGATTGACGCGAAGGAAGTGATTCTCGCCGCGGGCTCGTTGAACTCCACTGAAATTTTGCTCCGGTCGGAGATGCGCGGACTATCCGTGTCGCCCGCGCTCGGCACGAAGTTTAACGGCAACGGCGATTTCTTCGGCCTTGCTTACAACGGAGCGCCGCAAACCGACGTGTTGGGCTATCGCTCGCAGCAGCGGCCGGCGCCGGGCGATTCCGCCGCTCCCGGTCCGAACATTGTCGGCGTCCTACGCTACAACGGATCGCTGCCGCAGGCGTTGCGCATGACCGTTGAAGATTTCTCGTTCCCCGTCGCCTACGTCGATGCGGCGAAGCTGCTGTTCGCCTCTATTCGCGGGCAGGACACGGTGGCGGGCGATGAAGACGCGCAGCGGGCGCGCATGCAGCGCGATCTGGAACCCTTCCATCGCCGCTACGATCCCGAGGGCGCGATGAACCACACGATGCTCTACCTGGTGATGGGCATGGACGACGCGCGCGGCACGATTCAGTTCGAAGCGCCTTGGAACGTGCCCGAAGGCCGCATCAAGGTCTCATGGGACCAGGCCGGCCAGCAACAGATCTTCACGCGCATGAACGACGAACTGCGCCGCCACGCGCGAGCGTTGCGCGCCAACTTCATCGCCAACCCGACGTGGAGCGTCTTCAACCTGCGCCATCTGGTGACGGCGCATCCGCTGGGCGGCTGCCCGATGGGCGACGACTATCTGCAAGGCGCGGTCGATCCGTTCGGGCGCGTCTATTCGGGAGACGGCAGCGTGCACGAGGGACTCTACGTTACCGATGGCTCCGTCATTCCGAGCGCACTCGGCGTGAACCCTTTCCTCACCATCTCCGCGCTGACGGAACGTTTCGCCGAGCGCAAGATCCGCCACCTTGCGGGCGAAGCCTATCCGGCGCCGCCGCCCAGGGTGAGCATGGCGGGCCTGAACGCCGTGGACGCCACTGTCTACAACGAAGGCCAACTGGAAATGTTGTTCCGCCGCACCAAGACGCTTCCCATCGAGGACTTCGTCAACCATGGCGGCGAGCCTGAGTTTGACAAGGCAAGCGAGGTGATTCGCAACGACAAATTCTGGAAGGGGTTCTTCCCCAAAGGGCACGTTCTGAACGCGCTCTCGTCGGCGATCTTCACGGGATTTCAGAAGGTGTTCACGAAGGAAGGCGACCGCTACGTCGGCATCACCAGCGATACCGACGGGCGCATTCACGCGCGCAACAGTTTGGAAGAGATCGAACTCACGCATTCGGAAGGCACGCTCGAGGCGGGCAAGTATATTCTGCTCCGCTACCTCGACATGCCGTGGCAGGGTTACTACGACGTCTTCAAGATGATCAACAAAGACCTGTTGATCGGGCGCGTCTATCTCGGCGAATTCCCCAACGGCGTGCGCATGTTCACCTTTCCGATGACGCGCACCTACGGCTTCCACCAGATGAGCGTCGCCGACCACGCCAGCCTCTACGCGAACGCAACGGTGCCCACGCCGGCCGAACTTGAAGGCGTATGGCGCATGGATGCCGTTTCGAACGCGAATCACGCGGGCGGCGTCGCGCTGCTCCAGTTCAGCAACAAGCCCGATGGCCGCCTCGAAGCACGCTATCAACTGATGGGCCTGCTCGAAGGGCTGGTCGTGCCCAGCTTCCTCTCGGATCATTTCCAGTTGCGCGACTTCACGCCCTTCCACGACGAGATCCGCAAGGTGAGTGACGACCTGCGGATCGGCAAGTACCTCGGCCCGCTGCCGCCCGGCTTCCAGGCTTCTTCGGTTACGCCCTCGCTCGGCATCATTCATACGGAAGAGAATGGCCAGTTCGGTTTCTACTATCTGCTGACGCCCGCCGAGCAAAAGGAACTGCGCATGCTCTCCATCTTGCGCCCGTTCCTCGATGCGCAATTGCCCGACGGCGTCGGCTTGATTTTCGATGAGCAGATGGTCGGCTGGTGCTGGGCGGGGCAGGGAACTCCCGCGCCGGGCCGTGAAGGCGACCTCACCATCGGCGCGCGCATTCCCGCCGACGGACCGCCCGCCGGCGCCACGGCGTGCAGCTTCCAGGTGCGCATGACGATTCCCGACGTCAACTCGTTCGTCGACGGCGTGGAGCACGAGGCCGGCCTCAAGGGCACCATCACGTTCGACTCTCTCGCCGGCCAGGGCCCCGGCACCTTCACGGTGGACGAATCGGCAAGCCGCTTCCATTACCTGCGCGTGAATCCGCAAACGCGCGAGGCCGAGATGCGCTACCACATTGAGTTTTCGACCAATGCCGGCAGGCGTTTCACGCTCGAAGGCACGAAGTATATGCAGCGCGACGGGCGCGCTGGCCCGCAGATGATCCGGCAGTTGCTGGAAGACTACACCACGCTCTTCTGCCACATCCACGAGCACCATTCCGATGGGACGGTGACCGAGTTTGGTACGGCGTGGATGAAATTCCGCACCTTTGAGGACATCGCCGCCATCGGCAACCTGGCGGGATTCCTGGCCTCGTTCCAGGTGACGGGAACCACCGATCCGGCGACGCAGCTTCAGGCGCGCATGCGCTTCATCGCCTTCACCGGACAGTTCGTTCAGTACGAATACGACCCGCTCTCATTCGGGCCCGATCAACTGGCGCAAGACGTCGCGGCGGCTGTGCGGCGCGGCGCCGAGACTCCGGATTTCTTCAGCACGCAGTCGCGCGCCGAACTGCAGGCGATCCTGCGCGACACGCCGACTCTGCCGCTCGAAAAGCTTCTCAACGGCGGCGGTGTGCAGTACGACGTACCCTTGCAGCGCGTCTTCCGCGACTCTTTCTGGAAGGGGTCCTTCTCGAAAGATTCTTTGCTCGGCTGGACCGAGCGCGCGCAACAGTCGCTGTTGAATGGCGCTGTAGAGCTAACAGGCAGCTTCGTGGGCGGCGGTTTCTGGAAGCGCTTCGACTCCGTGACCGGAGGCGTCATGAAGGGCTACGTGGTCAATTACGAAATGGCCGCGCTGCCGGGCTTGCCCGAAGTGCGCACGGTCTCCTATCCGAACGACGCGCGCGCCTACTTCAAGAAGGGCGACGAAGTACTGTTGCTCACCTACACGAACGATCCCTACCGGATGGTTTACGACACGATCAAAGTGATCGACGACCGCAACGCGATCGGTGTGATGCATCTCGGCAACTTCCCCAACGGGGTCGAAGTGGCGACGTTCACCATGGCGCGCCACAACTATCCCTTCGAGAACATGGCTGTGCAGGATCACGACGCGCTGTTCACCGGACCGCTCGCCGCCGAGCCTGCCGCCGGACAGTTGACCGGCGCATGGAAGGGCCACATCACCTACCTCGACACTCCCGACACGAGCCTGCGCAATCAGGTGAGCCCTGTTTTGTTCGGAGCGAGTTTCGAGGAACAGAATGGCGCTTGGCTGACGAAATGGAGAGCTGCGGGCAAAGGATTGGACTCGCCTGAGTTCACGCAAACCGTTGCCGTGGGCGATTTGAAAATGATCGGGGCCGATACGTTGCTGGGCCGTTGGACGCCGGCGGACCTGCCGCCGGAAGCGGCGCAACTGCTGGCGAGCCTCTTCCAGATCTCGCGCGGCGCACCGATGCTCCGTTTCGTATTGAAGCGCGCTTAGGGCTTTGCCGGCGACCCGAGCGAAGGGTTGGGACCGCGTGTCGCGCCCGGTTCACTGATCGCCGCACGCCGCCGCTTGTTGGGCGTTGATGGTTCTTCCGCCGCGGCGGCGACGTCGGCCGGCGTGGCGCGCCGGAATCCGCCCGTCTGCTCGGCTTCTGTCGCGGTGTCAGGCTCTCGCGTCGAGGTGACGGTTGATTCGGCGGGCGTGCTGCCCGGCCCTAACGACGGCACCAGATACTTGCGGCGCAGGCGCACTTCGGCGTTGGCGTAGCGCGCCGCCGCGGCCGAGCTCAGAATGACATCAAGGTTCCGCTGCTCACCCGCACGCGCATCGCTGGGCAGCAGGAAGTAGAGCGCGTAGCGGTTGCGAATCCGCTGCAGCGTGCGTTCCACCGACGATGCGTCCGCGAGGCTCAGGCTATCGCCGCCCGAATCGCGCGCAATCTCGCCGGTTCCAGCCGACCTCGTGCGCGACACCCCGCCGCCCTGCCCCCCTCCCGGTATGCGCCCGCCGCCACCGCCTGGTCCCCACACGGGACCTTGCCCGCCGGGAATGGGCCAAGTGCTTCCGCCGCCGGGCCACGGGGAGCCGCCTCCGCCAGGCCAACCTCCGCCGCGACGGCGCGTCGGCGGATATTGCCTGCCTCCCGGCATGCCGCCACCGCGCGAGTATCCAGGCTCAATGGGAGGCGCCAGCAGCAGGCTCAACACGGCATCGGCTGAAGCCAGCGCGCGGTTCACGCGCGGCTCGTCGCGTTCGAGTTCCGTCCGGTCGTCGGTGACAATTACGATCGCGCGGCGCGCTTCCGGCCGGGAGTGCAGTTTCATGTAATTTGCCGCGTCGAGCAGTGCGCGCGTGATGTCCGTGCCGCCGTCGAAGGTTTCCTGCCGCAGCAGGAACTCCATTTCGCGCACGGTGTCGTCGGGGTTGCCGCGAAAGGTCTGGCGCACGCGCGTGGCGCGGTCGAACACCATCACGCCCACGCGGTCTTCTTTGCCCAGCACCTGCAACGCGCGGCGAGAGGCTCGCGACACTTGCTCCAGATAAGGCCGCATGCTGCCGCTCACGTCGAGCAACATTAGAATATCGATGGGCACATTCTCGGTGGCGAAGTTGCGGATCTCCTGCACCCGGCCCTCTTCGCGCAACACGAAGTCCTCGCGTGTTAACCCGGTGATCGCATCGTTGTTGCGGTCAAGTACCTGGACATCGACGCGGACCAGCGAGACGTCGCTTCGGAAGATGACCTCGTCGCTGGCGTACAAGGCGCCCACACCCGCCGCGAGCAACACTACCCGAGTCCAATGCATCGTGATTCCTGCGCTGGCAATTTGGACGCCTGCCGCCGGCGCCGGGTTTCGGCGATTCCTCGCCGCGCGCCCAACTAGGCGACGCCGGTCAACACCTGTACCCACGCCGGTTCGCGCAAAAACTCCGGCATCCGCGCGCGCCCGCTCTGAATATGTTCGGAACGGCCGTGCGCGTCCAACGCGTCCGTGCTCGTCCACTCCTCAATGAACGTGAACTTGCCGGCGTCTGAGAGATCGACGAACAGGTCATAACGGAGGCATCCATCCTCCTTACGCGTCGGCGCGATGAACCCTTCGAGAATGGCTTTCAGATCGGCTTCGTGGCCGGGCTTGGCATGGATGTGGGCGACCACATCAATCTTTGACATCCCACCAGACTATCGCGCGCGGCGCGTGCGGCCAAGCCCGCGCCATGCGCGGTTAAGCCTCGAAGCGTGTGCGGCTACGCCCCCACGGGCGCGGGCAGCACTTCCACCGAAACGCTAATGATCTGCTCGCCGCCGCCCAATGCCACGCCCTTTACCGGCGTCACATCCAGATACTCGCGGCCCCAGGCGAGCGTCACATGCGCGCCGTGCGGACGCACGTTGTTCGTCGGGTCGAAATCCTGCCAGCCGAACACGGGGCAGTACACCGACACCCATGCATGCGAAGCCTCGGCGCCGACGGATTGCCCGCCGCTGCGCAGATAGCCGCTCACGTAACGCGCCGGAAGCCCCAGCGAGCGCAGGCAGGCGATCATGAGGTGCGCGAAGTCCTGGCATACGCCCTTGCGTTGATGCAACACCTCGTCCACGGGCGTAGTCACGGACGTGGCGCGCGGGTCGTAGTCGAACTCCTTGCAGATCTTGCTCGACAGCTCGCCCACGGCGGCCAGAAACGGCCGCCCGGCGGGGAAACAGCTCCGCGCGTAGGCGGCGAACGCTTCGGCAATGGGCGCCTGCGGCGAGGCGAGCGCGAACGGCAGTGCGTCGAACAGCGGCCCCTCCGGATGGTCGCCAACCTGATCGCGAACCGTTTCCCACGCCGGCGAAAGCGTCGCCTCGGGCGGCTCGCCGCCCTCCACTTCCACCGTGCTGCGGGCCGTGATCGTCAACGTCTCATGCGGCTCGTGGATGGAAAAATAGCTCACCTCGTTGCCGAAGTAATCGCGCCGCGATTCGAGAAAATCCGGCGCGGGAACAATCTCGAGTTCATGCTCCAACACGGTCTGCGAAGCGTGTTCGCGCGGGCATAGATGCACTTCGGTGTGGCAGATCGAGACCGGCTCGCTGTACATGTACATCGTCGTGTGTGTGGCCCGGTAGATCATGGCAATCTAAGGCGCGGACAGGCGCCGTGAGGCGATGGCGTGGCTGAAGTAGCGGCGCGTGAGCGCTTCGGAGAGCAGACGCAGTTCGGAAAGCTGATGTGCCAGCAGCGCGTCGAGCGCCGACCACCGTCCCGTCGGGTCGGGCCGCGTCAGTTCGTTGATCTCGCACAACTGCACGGTTGTGAGCAGGCCCAGCGCGACGCGCGCCTCCTGGGGGCGGCGAATCTTGTTCTGGCTCTCCGGCAACTGATCGACATGTTCCACCAGTTGCGCCAACTGAAACGCGATGGAGCGCGGGTTCACTTCGTCCACCAGCAACAGATCGAGCACCAGTTCGGGCAGCACCGAAGTGAGATAGCGCGAACGATAGGTAATGCTGCTGTCGGCGATGTCGAGCACGGCTTCCAGCACGCCCGCGTCGGCGCCGCAGGGCTCGGCAATGCCATAGCGCAGTACCTCCGACATCTGCACGCTGCGCTCCAGGCGGCGGCCGATGTCGAGGAAGCGCCAGCCGTCGCCGCGCGTCATGCCTTCCATCACGAGTCCGCTGAAGGCCGAAAGCGACAGCACCACTTCGTTCAGCCGGTCGAGCGCGGTGCTCACCAGCAGAGGCTCGGCCGGTGCGGGCGCCGAAAGATGTTCGCCCAGACGACTCAGCACGCGCCACGCATCGCCCGAAATACGGTCGCGCAGCAGCCACGCCACTGAGCGAACCTGCTCCATGTGCCGCGACAGCGGGCTCGTGCCCTCGCGGTCGTACACCATGCCGAGCAACTCGTGCTCGCGCTCTTCGGGACCCGCGCCCGCCAGCGCGTCGCCGGTCAGATATCCCAGCGCCTGTAGAATCCGGATGCCCGTTTCCACGCCCGAGGAAAGCAGCCGTTCGCTCTCTTCGCTCAGCCGCGGCAAGATCGCGCGCACAATGCGCACGGCCAGTTCCACGCGCTCGGTGTACCGGCCCAGCCAGAAGAGATTGTCGGCCACGCGGCTGGGCAGGTCAAACGTCGCGCGGCTGATCTCCAGCGGATGCGATGCCGGACGCAGCAGCGTAAGGTGCGGCACCGTTTCATCGCCGGGAACCCACGTGTCTTTGCTCCCACCGCCCTTTTGCATCGAGACCACGAGGCTGTCCAGGCTCGAGGTCACGCGCGTCAGTCCGCCCGGCATCACATGGAAGCTGTCGCCATTGGCGACGGCATAAACGCGCAACACCATGTGCCGCGGATGCAGCCGGCCTTCATCCCACACCGGCACGGTTGCCAGCGAAACCTGCTCCTGCGCGACATACTGATCGGGCCTCGCGCGCATGCGCGCCAGCAACTCCACCCGCTCCTCGGCCGAGAGTTTCGCGCCGAAGACCGGCTGCTTGCCGAACGAAGGAAATGTCGGCTTCACCACGAGGTTGGCGAGGTTCTCCTCCACATATTGGAAGGGCTTCTCCTGCCCGCACCACCACGTTGCCACCGATGGCATCTTCAGCTCTTCGCCGAGCAGTTGACGGCATAGTCCCGGTAGAAACGCGGCGGTGGCCGCCGATTCCACCAGTCCCGAGCCCAGTGTGTTTGCGACCGCCACCGTGCCCGAACGCACCGCCTGCACCAGGCCCGGCACACCGAGCATCGAGTCGGCGCGCAACTCCAGAGGATCGCAAAAGCTGTCGTCCTGCCGCCGTAAAATCACATCCACGGGAAGAAGCCCACCCAGCGTCTTCAGAAGCACGTGGTTCTCGCGCACCGTCAGGTCGCCGCCTTCCACCAGCGTGTAGCCGAGATAGCGCGCCAGAAACGCGTGCTCGAAATAAGTTTCGTTATAAGGACCCGGCGTGAGCAGCACGATGCGCGGATTCTCTTTGTGGCTCGGCACCAGCTTCAGCAGCGAGTCACGGTACGACTGAAAGAACGAAGCCAGGCGCTGCACTTGTCCCTCGCCGAACAGGTCGGGCAGCACGCGCGAAATCACAAGCCGGTTTTCGAGCGCATAGCCCGCGCCCGAGGGTGCCTGCGTACGGTCGGCAATCACCCACCATTGCCCATCGGGCGAGCGCGCCAGGTCTGCCGAATACATGTGAAGGTGCGTGCCGCCTGGCACCTCGATGTTGCAGCACGGCCGCAGAAAGTTCGGATTCTCGAACACCAGCCGCGGCGGCAGCATGCCCTCGCGCAGCAAGCGCTGCGGGCCGTACAGGTCCGCAAGCATCGTGTTCAACAACGTTGCCCGTTGAATGATGGCCGCCTCAAGGCGCTTCCACTCCGCGCCGTCGATCAGCAGCGGAACCGGGTCGAGCGTCCATGGCCGCGCCGTACTCTTCGGATCGCCGTAGACGTTGTAGGTGATGCCGTTCTCGTGAATTACCCGCCGGCCCTCTTGCCAGCGGCGGCCCAACTGCTTGTGGCCCATCGAAACGAGCGAATCGAGAAACCCGCGCCAGTGCGTGCGGACACGGCCATCCGGGCCTACCGCTTCATCGTGGTAGACCGGTTGCGGCTGGTATCTCCAATGCGCGTCCAATCCCGGCGGAGACGCGGCCCCTTCCTTCTTCATCGCAATAGCCCTTCATTCTCTCATTGGAAGCCGCCATGCCGCGCGTTGGGAGCGCGCCGAAGGTCGAGTGTAAGCGGATAGTCGGGATTGGGCTCGGGGGGCGGAACAGGCGCCGGCCCCGGCGTGTGGCCGAACTCGGCGAAGCGGGCCCCGCGCCGCGCCTCGGCTTCAAATGCGTTCACCGGGAACGTCTCGAAGCTGCGGCCGCCCGGATGCGAAACATGATAGGTGCAGCCGCCAATCGAGCGGCCCGTCCACGTATCGAGGAAATCGAAGACCAGCGGCGTGTGCACGGGAATTGTCGGATGCAGGCATGACGGCGGTTGCCAGGCGCGATACCGCACGCCCGCCACCCATTCGCCATTCACGCCCGTGGGGTGCAGTGGCACGCGGCGTCCATTGCACGTGACGATATGGCGCCGGTCCACCAGGCCATTCACTTTCACCTGCACGCGCTCCACTGACGAATCGACATAGCGCGCCGTCGCCCCGCCCGCCGGCTCTTCGCCCAGTACATACCATGGCTCGGTCGCCTGCCGGATCTCCATCTGCATGCCAAGGTGATTCACCACGCCGAACACCGGATAGCGAAACTCGAAATGCGGCGCAAACCATGCGCGATCGAATGCAAATCCCGCGCGCCCCAGGCCGGCCAACACGTCGGTTAAATCGTGGCCCACGAAGTGCGGCAGCATGAATTGGTCGTGCAGCCGCGTGCCCCATTGCACGGGCGGATGCGTGAACGGCTCCTTCCAGAACCAGGCGATCAGCGCGCGCACCAGCAATTGCTGCGTCAGGCTCATGCGCGCGTGCGGCGGCATCTCGAAGCCGCGCAGTTCGAGCAGCCCGAGCCGGCCGGTCGATGAATCGGGCGAATACAACTTATCGATGCAAAACTCGGCGCGATGGGTGTTGCCGGTGACG
>CAYUZM010000014.1:0-18727 GCA_964449665.1 uncultured Solibacteraceae bacterium | reverse complement strand
TGCGCTTGCCCTGATCGAAGCCGATCTCGGCCATGAGGTGGCGCAGGCGGTCGCATTTTTGGCTTCACCACTAGCGTCGTTTGTCACGGGCGCCGCATTGCTGGTTGACGGCGGGCAAATGGCCTGCAAATTCGGCACATGGGACGAAAGCCGCGCGGCATTCAAACGCGACCATTGGGAATTGTTGTAGATCGCGCGATAAGCGGGCCGCTCATCACGAAGCAGACCGCTCATTACGGGGCGGGCCGCTAATATGGATAAATGCGGATGAACTTGCGGACTGCGTGCCTCGCAGCCGCGTTGGCGTGCATGGCTTCGGAGGCCATTGCACAGAATGTCATGAACAAACCGGCGCGCCTGCTGGCCTACAGTCCGGCCACGCCTCCGGTTATCTTCACGACCGTGGGAACCGGCCTGTTTCGCAGCACGGGAACCCAGTTCGACTTGCTGGGCCTGGAGTTTCAATCCATCTACCTCCGACCGGCGGGCACGGTCCAGCCGCAGATTGCCCGCATCCTGTTTCAGCCGGGCAATCCGAACGTTGCGTACGCGACGACAGAGGCTGCCGACGGCGGCATCTGGAAGTCTACGGATGGTGGATTGAGTTGGGCGCAGTCGAACAAAGGCCTCCCCATCGAAGGAGGGCTCGTCGTGGGCCTCCAATTCGAACCGGGCGCACCGGCCACAATTTATTGCGCGATTGCCGATGGCGTCTATCGCACGCAAGATGCCGGCGCCAATTGGGCCAAGGTTGGCACACTCCCCGCGCCTTCCACCATTTTCCTGATCTCACAACATGATCGAATGCTCTGGTTGAGCGCGGAAAGCAACCGGATTCGCCGCTCGGTGGATGGAGGCGCCACGTGGCTTGCGGGTTCCTCGCTCCCGCTCGCGCCAGGAACCGTGGTAACCGACATTGTTGCCGACGCCGCCAGCCCCAACTATCTCTACGTCACAGCCGCTGGAACCGGAAGCGGCGTTGGCGTATACCGCATCGAAAACAACGCCGACAGCAACTTTCTCGGCTTGAACAAACTGCCGATCCAGGCGATTCAAATCGGCTACGACCCTCCCGGAAGCGGCACGCTGACCGTTGCCCGGGGCGACGCTCCGTGTTTCTACCGCTCCTTCGACCAAGGCAACAATTGGCGCCAGGACTGCATTCCTGGCGCGACTGGACCCATTGCCGTTGCCACAAGCCCGGCCGACCCGCAACAGCGCCAGATGTACGCCGCAACCGGATCGGGAATCTATCGAAGCCTGACGTCGGGCGTCACGTGGGAATCCCGCGCCGGGACTGTGAAGCCGACGCTGGGTGTCCCCAGCCGGCCCTATGAATTCACGCTGCCGGCGGGGCAAACGGGCACTCTCGATTTGACGCTGCAGGTGCTGGAGACGCCACTTTGGTCGGTATCGCTCGAGGTGACATCGTCCGGCGGCTCGTGGCTCCGGTTGAGCAACCTGACCGGCTCCACCCCCGCGAAGGCAACCGTACAAGTGTCGGCCGCTGGGCTGACCGCGGGTACCTACGATGGCTCGGTCACCGTCCGGTCGGCGCAAGCGGCGAACTCTCCATTCGTGATTCCCGTGAAGCTGACCGTCATCGCATCGGCGGGCGATCCCGGCTACACGATCCAGACCATTTCCGGCACGGGCGTGGCGGGCAACACGGGAGAAGACGGGCCGGCGACGAGAGCGACGCTGAGCAATCCCGATTCGCTGGCCCTCGCCCCGGATGGGAGCCTCTATTTCACCGACACGGGCAACCATGCCGTGAAGGTGATTCGCCCCGACGGACGGATGCAACGTGTCGCCGGTGTGGGCCGGCCCGGCTTCGCGGGTGACGGCGGCGATCCGCTCCTGGGCAGTTTTCAGCAGCCCCGTGGCTTGGCCTTGAGCGCCGGAACCTTGTTCGTCAGCGATTCGGGAAACCGGCGCATCCGCAAGATCGAAGGTTCCACGCTGTCGTCATACCTCAGCGGCTTGGAGAACTTGCGCGGCATCGCCGCGGCGCCGGGAGGACTGCTCTATCTTGCTTTGCCAACCGAACATTTGGTGATCTCCGTCGATACGGCGGCGAATGTGAAGATCGTTGCCGGAACTGGCGTCTCGGGGTTTCGCGGCGATGGCGGACCGGCATCGGTGGCCAGGCTGAGTTCACCGACCGATGTGTACGTGCACACCAATGGCGACCTGTATATCGCCGACACGGACAACCATCGCATTCGCGTCATATCGGCTGCCGATAAGACCATTCGCACGGTCGCCGGAAGCGGACTGGCGGGCTTCCAAGGCGAACAAGGAATGGCGACTTCGGTCGCATTGAATCAACCGCTCGGCGTGGCCGCCGATGCCGCGGGCAACATTTATATTGCCGACACGGGCAACAATCGCATCCGCATGGTGACTCCCGACGGCCAGATTCGGACTATCGCCGGAACCGGCGTGGCCGGCTTCGCCGGTGAGGACTCTCCGGCGATCCAGGCCCTTCTGCGCGGACCATTGGACGTGGCCGCCGGCGCCGATGGGCGTGTCTACTTCACCGATTCGCAGAACCACCGGATTCGGGCCCTGACGCTGAAACAGCCCGGCGCGCAGCCCGCGATCAGTGAAGGAGGAGTCGTGAGCGCGGCGAATGTGCAACTGGCGCTGGCGCCTGGCGGATTGTTCACCATCTTCGGCGCGAATCTGGCATCGGGCACGGCGTCCGCTTCGAGCGTTCCGCTTGCCACCGCGCTGCTGGGCACCGAGGTGCGCGTGAATGGCACGGCCGTGCCGCTGGCTTTTGTGAGCCCCGGCCAGATCAATGCACAGCTTCCGTATGAAATTGGACCCGGCGAAGCGGAGGTCGTGGTGGCCTCGAATGGAACGGCGTCCGCCGCGCGCCGAGCGGCCATACGCGCAACGGCGCCCGGCATCTTCGAATATGGGGTCAACCGCGCCGTCGTCACGAATGCGAACTTCTCCGTCAACGCGGCGAACAACCCGGCGCGAGCGGGCGAAGCGGTGACGGTCTACCTAACCGGAATGGGGGCGCTCGACAACCCCGTCGCCACGGGCGCCGCGGCCTCCGCCGATCCACTCTCGCGCGCCGCTTCGACCGTCACTGCCAAGATCGGCGGTGTCGAGGCACAGGTGCTCTTTGCCGGACTGTCGCCTGGGTTCGTCGGACTCGCGCAAGTGAATTTGATCGTGCCCCCACTGGGCGCGGGTGAGTATCCACTCGAACTCAACATCGGCGGCGTGACGAGCAATCTGCCCGTGGTTACGGTTCGAAACTGAAGACGAGCGCCCGCCAGCGGCCGTCGTCCAACGTCGCGATGCGATGGAAGCCCGCCGCGCGATAGCGTTCTTCCAGGCGCCCGCGCCAGCGTTCCGTGAAGCCGGAGAGGATGAGCTTTCCCGGCGTCCGCAACACGCGCGCCAATTCGCCGCACAGAGTGTCGAGCGTTACTCCATTCAGGTTGGCCGCCACCAGACTCACCGAGCGCGGAGCCAGCGAACGGGGCGAACCGATCCAAATATGCGCGGGAATGCCGTCGGCGGCGAGATTGGCCTGGGCAATCGAGGCGGCCGCGCGGTCAATCTCACAGCCGAAGAGCGCACGCGCGCCCAACGCATCGGCGGCGGAAAGCAGAATGCCCGTACCCGCGCCGACGTCGAGAACACGATCATTTTCCTGCAGAAATGTTTCCAGCGCCCGGAGCGCGAGTTGCGTCGCGGGCTGATAGCCCGTTCCCGAGGCTTGCCCTGGATGCACGCGCACAACCCGGCGATCCGCATGCTCGTCCGGAGGTTGCATCCAGGCCGGCAACAACAGCAGCCGTTCCCCCAACGGAAGCGGCTCCCAGGCGAGTTGCCAGTCTCTTTCCCAATCCGGCGACCCCTCGTCGCGCCACTCCACCGCGCCCGCCAGCGCCGCAAGCGGGAAGCGCGCCTCAAAGAACGCGCGCAGCTCCCAAACATCTCCAGGCAGTTCTGTTTCGAGCACACCGCTCGTGCCCCGTTCCCACAACTCGGCGACGCGAACGTCCTTCTCGCGGGCGGCGCATCTGAGCAAAAGCGAGTGCATCAGCCCTGCACGCGCTTCGCCTTGCCGCCCCAGAAGGTTTCGCGGATGATGTTCTTGCGAATCTTGCCCGTTCCGGTCTTCGGAAGCGCTTCTTCGCTGAAGCGAATCACGCGCGGAAGCTTGAATCGCCCCAGGCGCTCACCCAGAAAGGCGAGCAGTTCTTCCTCAGAGAGTTCCACACCCGGCTTGCGCACCACCACCGCGGCCGGCACCTCGCCCCACTTTTCATCGGGCGCCGCAACCACGGCACATTCGAGCACGGCGGCGTGCGCGAAAATCGCCTTCTCGATCTCAATCGAGCTGATGTTCTCGCCGCCCGAAATAATGATCTCTTTCTTGCGGTCGACAATATGGAAGTAGCCTTCCTCATCCCACACCGCCATGTCGCCGGTGTGAATCCAGGCGCCCGACATCACGTTGGCGGTTTGCTCCGGTTCCCGATAGTAGCCGTCCATAATGTGATCGCCCCGCGCAATGATCTCACCGATGGATTCCATGTCGCGCGGCACCGGCTCCAGATTCACGTCCACGACGCGGACTTCGACGCCGGGCACGGCCCAACCCGCCATGGCCTGGCGGCGGTACCGTTCGGCTTCGGAGCTGTAGCGGAGGCCGGGCTTCGCGCTCGAAGTGGTCAATACGGGCGCCGTCTCCGTCATGCCATACCCGGCGCATGCGATGCAGTGGAATGCCGACTCCAGACGCTCGATTAACTCCGGACTCGCCGCCGCCCCGCCAATCATGATCTGGCGCAAGCTCGACAGATCGTGCTGGCCCAATTCCGGATGGTTGAGCAGGGCATTCGCCATCGTGGGCACCAGGCACATGTGCGTCGCTGCGTGCTCGGCGATTAAGCGAAACACGTGCGATGGTTCGAACCGCCGCACCATCACCTGCTTCTTGCCGAGCATAGTCGACATCTGCGGCCGGCCCCAACCGTTGGCATGAAACAGCGGAATCGTGTGGAGATCCACCATCTGATCCAGATCGCGAAAACCGGTGATGATATCGAGCGCGTGCAGATAGAGCGTGCGATGGCTGAGCATCACGCCCTTGGGAGTGCCGGTGCTGCCGGACGTGTAGAAGAGCTCGGCGATCGAAAGCTCGTCGTAGGCAAAGACGTCCGCGCGTTGGGGTGTTGCCGCCGCGAGCAGCCCCTCGTAATCGTCCTCAATTGAGATCCAATGCTCGACCGTCGCGCAGTCATTCCGCAAGGCGGCGACAAGAGGCGCAAAGTCGTTCTCGAAAATCACCGCGCGCGCCCCGGCATGGTTCAAAATGCCCGTCATCTCCTGTTGCGAGAGCCTGACATTGAGCGGCATCACGATCGCGCGCGCTTGAATCACGCCGTAATAGCCTTCCATCAACTGGTGATTGTTGAAGCTGATGTAGGCGACGCGATCGCCCGGCTGAATCCCCATCGCGGCAAGCGCGCCGGCCAGCCGCTGGCAGCGCTCGCCAAACTGGGCGTAAGTGAACGACTGCGCGCCGGACACAATACCGGTGTGGCTACCGAACAGATCGATGGCGCGATGAAGGAAACGAAGTGGCGTAAGCGGAACAAACATAGGCGGGGAGAATTGTATCGAATGTCGCGCGTTACCGCGCGAACCGTTTGAAGAAACTCCCGCCGTTCCACCGCGGGCGCTTCTTCTCGTCCGCTACATCGCGAACCAATTGCGTCACCAGGCGGTTGAACGTTACCGCGGCCAGGAAGTCGACCGGCTGCGTCAGATCGTCCGATGGCGCGTGATAGCGCGTGCGGATCCAATCTTTCTGCACTCGCTCCTCGGGTGAACCAGGCGTGTAACCCACCTTCAACGCCAGCGCGGGAACGCCCTGCAGGATGAAGTTGTATTGGTCGCTGCGAATGAAACGATTGCGCAGCGGCTCCTGATCAGCCTGCACCGAAACGCCCACCGCTTTGGCCGCGCGTTCGAGCGGCGCGCGGAGCGAAGACTCTTCCAGCCCCAACGCCATCACGTATTTCATCGCATGGATCGGAAGAAACATATCGAAATTGACATTGGCCACGATCGACGCGGCCGGGACCGTCGGGTTGCCGGCATAATGCCGGGAACCGAGGAGCCCCTTCTCTTCGGCCGTGACCGCCAGGAACACCAGGGAACGCCCGGGCCTGCGCAACTGCCTCGGGCCGGCAAATTCGCGCGCCACCTCGATCAACGTCGCAATGCCCGAAGCGTTGTCCATTGCGCCGTTGAAAATCTGGTCGCCGCTCAACGCCGGATTCACGCCGGTGTGGTCGAGATGCGCGCTGAGGACGATGTACTCGTCGCGGAGTTTCGGATCGGAGCCCTCCAACACCGCAACCACATTGGGGCTGGAAACAGGACCTGTGGTCAGCGCCGCCTTGGCCCGGATCTCCGCCGCCAAGGGAAACGCCGGAAGCGCCTGTTTGGCGTCGGCCAGTGCAAGAAGCTCCGTAAACGAGTGCGGCGCGCCTTCAAACAGCATCTGCGCATGAGCCGGATTGAACACGGCCCCGAATCGCAAACGCGCGCTTGCATCCAGTTTCGGATCCGCGAGCGACATCGCCGCCTGCAGGCGGGCCGCGCTCGACCGCACCCACGGCACATCGGCGTTTCGAGGATTGGCGATGCTGATGGCTCCGATTGCCCCCGCCGCGGCAAACGCCCGCGACCGTTCACCCGCCGAGGCGAAGTGCGCCTGCACGGCACCTGGAATCGACGCCGGCGCGCCCGCGATATACACGGCGATCTTGCCCTTGAGATCAACCTTTTTCAGATCATCGTGTCCGAAATCGGGAATCGACAGCCCATAACCTGCAAAAACGAGCGGTGCCGCCGTTTCCGGCGCAAGCGCTACCCGGTTGTTGAAATAGACATGCTCACCCAGCGTGAGCGCCTGCTCAGCACCGCCGCGCACGAGCGCGATCGACGATCGTGACTCGTCGATCTGCCGCGACACGAACGCCACCGGCTGAAAATACCCCTCCGTTCCGGCCGCCTTCAGTCCAAGCGTTTCAAACTGCCCGGCGACATACCGCGCCGCGGTGAGATACTCCTCGCTTCCGGTATTGCGCCCCCGCATGTTGTCGTTGGCAAGCGTGGTGACGTGCGCCCACCATCGAACGGCCGCAGGATCGGAAGGTGCATTCTGAGCCGCGGCGAGATGCGCCGCGATGACGATGGCGCTAAGCGCCTTTGCGAGATTCACGATAACGCTCCCGGACGGATTGAATTTGCCTCGTGTGGCTTTCAGCATGTTCGGTGTAGATTCGGAGCAGGTCGAGCAGGGACACGGTTCCGCGTTCGGTATGGTGGCCGGTGCAGGCATAGGCTTCTACGGGGAGCGCGCGCAGTAATTCAAAATTCAACGCGCGAAGCAGGCGAAAGGAGTCGAGCGCCTCGCTCAGCTTGCGCGACTTGTAATTCAGGTTTGCGCTCCATGCATCCTGATCGAATGCGGTGAGCGTTGGGTTGCGTTCCGCGAGCACAAGCCGGAGCCGGTGCGCGCCGACAATCTCGGAATCCGAAAGATGGCACACGATTTGCCGGATACTCCACTCGCCAGCGGCCGGCACGAACTCAAGCTCGGCATTGGGCGCGCCGGTGGTGACCGCCGCCACCATCTCGGCGCCACGCCGGAACCGTTCCAATAGCTCTGTCGTTTCGTTCATACAGGGATCAGGCGGAAGGCTAGTAGTAATCCGCGCAGCTCATGTAATAGCCACACCGTTCGCAAATCAGCTTGCACTTCATCTCAACAAGCTTCGCGCTGCAGCAAGGACAGTAAAGCATTGGTTCCGTCTCTTTGGGGTCGCTCTCCGGCTTCGGAGGCGGAGGCGGCAGCGGTGGCAATTTCATCGGCCTTCACGACAATTATAATGGCGTGTATGAAGCGCTACCGCGCGTTGGTCTTCCTGACGGCTTTTGCCGCTACCGCGATGGCGCAGGCCCCTCCGCCGCCTCCGGCAACGGTGATCCAACAAAAGATGACCTGGGAGCGCCCCGCGCGCAACCCGTCGCGCGGCGTAAGGGCCGCTGTCGCGGGCGGCACGGAAGCGAGCGTCGAGGCGGGCATGCGCATGCTGCACGCGGGCGGCAACGCCGTGGATGCGGGCGTGGCCGCGATGTTTGCCGCCATGGTCACCGAGTTCTCCCACTTCGGCTTCGGTGGCGAAGCGCCGATTCTCATTCGGACGAAGGATGGCCGGGTGCTGTCGATCGCGGGCATCGGCACCATGCCCAAGTCCGCCACGGCGGACTATTTTCGCGGCCGGCGCCTTCGCATGGGCGAAGTGATGGACCTCGAACCAAACGGCCTGCGCTCGATGGTCCCCGTCGCGGGAGTGATGGCCGCGGTCGTTCCCGGCGCCATCGACGCACAGTTGCTCGCGCTGCGCGAGTTCGGCACCAAGAGCGCGGCGGAAGTGATGGCCCCCGCCGTCGAACTTGCCGACGGAATGCCGCTCGATGAAATGCGCGCCGGCTCCATTTCCTATTCGCGCCGCTTCTTCGAACTCTGGCCCGACGCCATGAACATGTTCATGCCCAACGGCAAGCGGCCCATCATCGGCGAAATTTTCCGCCAACCCGACCTGGCGAAAACCATGCGCGCCATGATCGATGCCGAACGCAAAGCCAAGGCATCGGGACAGAAACGCGAAACCGCCATCGACGCCGCCCGCGACTATTTCTATCGCGGCGAACCCGCTCAGAAGATCGACGCCTTCATGAAGCAGAACAACGGCCTGCTTCGCTATGAGGACATGGCCGCCTTCCGGCTGAAAGTGGAAGAGCCGGTGATGACCACTTACAAAGGTCTCAAGGTTTACAAACCCGGCTTCTGGAGCCAGGGACCGGTGATGCTCCAGATGCTCAACATCCTGGAAGGCATTGACCTCAAGTCGATGCGCCTCAACTCCACTGACTACATCCACACCGTGACCGAGGCGTTCAAACTCGCTCTCGCCGACCGCGACACCTACTACGGCGATCCCAAGTTTGTCTCCGTCCCCGCGCTCCAACTGTTGTCCAAGGAGTACGCCGCCGAGCGCCGCAAACTGATCGGGGACCGGGCATCGCTCGAATTCCGCGCCGGCATTGCGGGCGACAAACCGGCCCACCATCCCAGTGACAGCGAGTCCGCGCGCGTGCGCCTGGACAACTGGCTGGTCTCGCGAGACACCACCTGTGTGAACACCATCGATAAAGACGGCATCATGTTCTCCGCTACCCCGTCGGGAGCCTCGCTGCCCACCATCGTCGCCGGTGATACCGGGATCGCCCTCTCCAAACGCGCGCAAAGCTTCTACCTCGTGCCTGGCCACGCTAACGAGCTGGCCCCCGGCAAACGCCCGCGCATCACGCTCTCGCCCACACTCGTTCTACGCAACGACAAGCCCTACCTGGCGCTTTCCACGCCCGGCGGCGACAACCAGGATCAGGCGCTCGTCCAACTGCTGCTCAACGTCGTCGAGTTCGGGATGGACGCCCAATCGGCCGTGGAAACGCCCCGCCTGCAGACGCGCCACTACGTATCGAGCTTCGACAACCATGCCATGTACCCCGGCGATCTTCTGCTGGACGACCGCATCTCCCAAGCCACTTTGCGTGAACTCGCCGCCCGCGGGCACAAAACCCAGCAGCGCTCGAAGTGGAGTTCCGGCGCGGCTCCGACGATGATTCGCGTGCAGTTGAATAACGTGATGGAAGCGGGAGCCGATCCTTACGGCTACCGCAACTCGCAGGCCTGGTAGGCGTTCCGCTCCCGTTACTGCTTCCGGTTCGCTCGCGCCGCCGCGGCCGCGGCGTCCAGTTCCTCCTCGGTGGGAAAGCGGTCGAACGTCCGCTCCACCGGTTTGCCTCGCAGGTGCTTGTCGGCGAAGTCCAGCATGGCCGTCCAATCCTCCGCCGTGAACGCATGCCCGTGCTTCGCATAGTTCACGCCAATGCGGTCTTTCGCGCCCAGTAACTCATACGCCGGTTGCGCACCCAACATCGACTGGCGCACCGCCTCGGGAAGCGAAATCGTATCGGTATCGCCTTCAAGCGCGAGGAACGGCCGCGGCGCGGTCAGCGCGAGGAACCAATGCTGGTCGAAAGGCAGCTTCTCGCGATGCCCCCAGAACTCATGCAGGTTCGGTGAGAACCAGTTCGGATATTTCTTCTGCATGACGTCCAACGTCTCGCTGTTCCTGGGACCGGCGAACCGGTACGCCCCAACGCCTCCGCCCCCCGTCACCACTGGCGCGCCCATGAATCGTTCGTCGAATGCGGCGGCGATCATCGCGGCCTTTCCATTGCGCGATGCCCCCGTGATGACCAACTTCGTCGCGTCGATCGCGCGGTCTGTTTCCAAGTAGTCGGCCACGCGCGAGGCGCCCCACGCCCAGGCCGCGAGAATCCCCCAGTCATAGCCGGGATACGCGGGAAAGAATCGCGAATTGCGAAAGGCCCAACTGCCGTCGGCATTGCGGAGCGTTGTGTCCTCGGCGCAATCGTTCGGGTTGAACGTCACCAGCGCATAGCCTCTGCGAAACACCTCGGCGTGACGCTGCGCAAGCCCCTGCGCGGTGGCGGGCGGTGGCGCCGGACGCGCGGCTGCCGGTGCATTTGGCGCTGCCGGCGTGCTTGGCGCGGCCTGAGCACTTGGCGCGGCCGGGCCAACCAGCAGCAATACGTTCTCCCCGCGTCCTTGATTGGGGCCTGGCCCTTGCCGCGGCAATGCCGCCGCTCCCGGGGGAGTTCCACCGTAAAGCACGATCGCGGGGAAGGGCCCACCCGTGACAGGCGTAAAGACGCCCACATCCAAACCGAGCTTTCCTTGCGGACCGAATGTGAGATGAACCAGCCGGTACTTCACCTGTCCATCCAGCACCGTTTCCGACGCGGCTTCCCTGCCCTTTACATTGCGCGGTGGCGGCGGCAACTGCCCCGTTGCATAGTATTCCAGCGTGCGGCGCATCTCCTCCCGGCGCTTGTGCCATTGCGCCCGAGTGGTGACGCGCGTCCCGCCGTTCATCACCATCACGTCCGGCATCGCGGCGCGCGCGGGCAGATCGCCCACGCCGGGCATCTTGCCTAGCTTCGACGGAATGGGCGGCACGGGAATCTCGCGCGGATCGGGCTGGCCGTAGGCAGCCGTGAAACTGATGAACAGGAGGAAATGCAACCGCGGGCGCTTCATCGCCGCCCACTTTATCACTCTCATTCGAGCCGCCGGACGACCGCCCTCACGACACCTTGAATCACCAAATCCGCCCGCGGATGCAGTTCGGGAAACGCGGGATTCTCAGCCTTCAAGAAATACCCGTTACCGACGCGAACCAGCCGCTTCAGCGTGCTCTCGCCGTCGATGAGCGCCACCACCACCTGGTTTTCGCGAGGCGTCGTATTCGGCTCCACCACCACGGTGTCGCCGTTGTAGATTCCCGCGTCCTTCATGGACTCGCCCCGCACGGTCAGCGCAAAGCATCCTGGCTTTGGTTCGAAGCCAAGCGTCTGCTCATCGGCGCGCAGCGTTCCCTCCGCCCGGGAGCCGCTCACAAACTCCGGAACGCCGGCAGTCACCGAACCATACAACGGCAGCGCATGCACCGGGGCTTCGGCCGCAATGAGATCGATGTTGCGCGAACCCCGCACGCTCCGCCGCAGCAGGCCCTTGGCGATCAACGCATTCAGATGCCCCGCCACACCGTTCGGACTGCGAATCGCGAAGGCCTTCTGAATCTCCGGAATCGACGGCGAACATCCATGCTCACGCCGGAACGCGACAATGAAATTGTAGATTTCCCGCTGGCGGTGAGTCAGCGTCACGTATAAATTCTTATACAAGGAGAACGCTGCGTGTCAATGCCCGGTTTGTTCGACGAGATTCCGGAGCGGCGCCTCCGGCTTGCGGCGCGCCTGCGTGAGCTGGCCGGGAACAACGTCTGGATCGGGACAAGCTCCTGGAAATACCCCGGCTGGCTGGGGAACATCTACACGCCGGAGCGCTACCAGACGCGCGGCAAATTCTCGCAAAAGAAGTTCGACGAAACCTGCCTTGCCGAGTACGGCGAGACCTTCTACACGGTCTGCGGCGATTTCGCCTTCTATCAGTTCCCGTCTCCTGAATATTGGGCCAAACTCTTCTTGGGCTCGCCCGCGTCGCTCAATTTCGCCTTCAAAGTTCCCGAACACATCACGGTCAAGACATGGCCGCGCCACGCCCGCTACGGCCAGCGCGCGGGTCTGGACAACGAAAACTTTCTCGACGCCGGGCTGCTCGAAGCCGCTTTTACACAGCCGCTTCGTCCGCACCAGGCTCGCGTAAGCGCGCTGATCTTCGAATTCGGGACCTTCAACAAGAAAGAGTTTCCCCATGCCGGCGAGTTTGTGGAACGCCTGGATTCATTTCTCGCTTCCCTTCCCCGTGGATGGCGCTACGCCGTTGAGATCCGGAACCCGGAGTATTTAGGACCAGAGTATCTGGATTGCCTCCGGCGGCACGGCGTGGCCCATGTTTACAGCTCCTGGACACGGATGCCGGCCTTGGAGTCCCAGCTTGCCTTCCCATCCGCGCAAACTTCGGACTTCACCGTGGTGAGGGCACTGTTGCGCCCCGGCCGAACCTACGAACAGGCCGTGCAAACATTTTCGCCATACGAAAAGCTGAAGGAGCCGCTGGAGAACACCCGGGAAGCGCTGCGCGAGATCATCCGCCGGGGCGAACAAAATCGCAAGGGTGTCTTTGTATATGTGAACAACCGCCTCGAGGGCAACGCCCCGGCCACGATTGAAGCGATACTGGGTCTGGATGGTTGAGGGAAACCAAACACTACGGAGACCGCGATGAAGAGTGTCAACGCATATTTGAACTTCGACGGAAACTGCCGCGAGGCCATGACGTTCTACGCTAAGTGCCTTTCGGCCGAATTGGAAACCCACCCCTTTTCCGACATGCCCGGCGGTTGCCCGCCTGGAATGGAGAACCGCCTGATGCATGCCCGTTTGTTTAAGGGCCCCGTTACGATCATGGCCTCCGACACGATGCCCGGCATGGAACTGCATGAGGGCAACAACATTCATCTCACCATCGCACCCGAAAGCCGGACTGAAACCGACCAACTCTTCGCCGCTCTTGGCGAAGGCGGCACCGTCATCATGCCGCTCGGCGATCAGTTCTGGGGCGCCTATTTCGGAATGGTAAAGGACCGCTTCGGTATCCAGTGGATGCTCAACTTCGAAATCCCACAGGGCTGAGGGGGGAATACCACGAATGCCCCCGCTCGAAATGTCCCTTTGGACGCCGCGCCTGCTGAGCGTACTCCGCATTGTCGCGGCGTTCCTCTTCATCCAATTCGGAACCATGAAGACCTTCGCCTTCCCCATAGGTGTTCCGCCGAACGGCGGCACGGTGCCGCTTCTGTCGCAGGCCGGCATAGGCGGCGCACTGGAAGTCATTTGCGGCGCGCTGCTGCTGCTGGGTTGGTTCACGCGCCCGGCGGCTTTCCTCATGTCCGGCATGATGGCGGTCGCCTACTTCCAATTCCATGCTCCCAACGGCTTCTGGCCGCTGAAGAACGGTGGCGTCGACGCCGTACTCTACTGCTTCCTATGGCTCTACTTTTCAGCCGCCGGCGGCGGACCATGGAGCGCCGACGCGATGCGCAGACGAGACTGAATCGCGGCACCGCCTCCATGTTAGGGTGGTGAATGAATGCGGCCTGATCTTCCTCACACGTTAGGCGCGCTGCGCCGGAGCGAATATTCGGAGGCCAAACTCGGCCTCCGTACCGTCAAGGACGAGTTGCGCCAAAACCTCATGGCCAAGCTCAAAGCCGGCGGCGAACTGTTCCCGGGCATCATCGGCTACGAAGACAGCGTCGTGCCGCAAATCGTCAATGCCGTGCTCTCGCGCCACAACTTCATCCTGCTCGGATTGCGCGGCCAAGCCAAAACCAAGCTCATCCGCATGCTCACCACGCTGCTTGATGAGGCCGTCCCCTACGTCGCCGGCACCGAAACCCGCGACAACCCCTACCGTCCTCTCTCGCGCCAGGCCAAGCTCGCCATCGCCGAAATGGGCGACGACACGCCGATCGACTGGCTTACGCGCGAGCAGCGCTACGTGGAAAAACTCGCTACCCCCGACGTCACCATCGCCGACATGATCGGCGACATCGATCCCATCAAAGCGGCGCGCCAGGGGCATAACATCAGCGACGAACTGACCATGCACTATGGCCTGCTCCCGCGCGCCAACCGCGGCATCTTCGCCATCAATGAACTGCCTGACCTCGCCGGCAAAATCCAGGTTGGCCTCTTCAACATCATGCAGGAAGGCGACGTTCAAATTAAGGGCTATCCCGTCCGTCTTGCCCTCGACGTCATGCTCGTCTTCACCGCCAACCCCGAAGACTACACTGCCCGCGGAAAAATCATCACGCCACTGAAAGACCGCATCGGAAGCGAAATCCGCACGCACTATCCGGCCAGCGTCGAACAAGGCATGGCCATCACCCAGCAGGAAGCCTGGATCCGCCGCGAGAAGACTGTTGATGTTACCGTGCCGCAATTCGTGCGCGAGGTGGTCGAATCCATCGCCTTCCTCGCCCGCGACGACAAGAAGATCGACAAACGCTCCGGCGTCTCGCAGCGCCTCCCCATTTCGGTTCTTGAGAATGCAGTCTCCAACGCCGAACGGCGCGCGCTGAAGGCCGGCGAGAAGGAAACCTCGGCCCGGGTCGTCGATGTCTTTGCCGCCATGCCTTCCATGACCGGCAAAATCGAGCTTGAATACGAAGGCGAACTCAAAGGCGGCGAGAGCGTCGCCCGTGAGCTGATTCGCGGCGCCGTCGGCCGGGTCTTCACGCAGTACTACGAAGGCGTCGACTTCAAGCAGGTCGTCCAATGGTTCGACCTCGGCGGCTCGCTCCAACTCGACGAAGCCGCGCCGGCGAAATCCCTCATCAAGGAACTCGCCTCCATCCAGGGCCTGATGGACAAAACCGGCGCCGTCGGCATCGGCCCGGGCGCAACCACGGCCGAACGCGCCGCCGCCGCTGAATTCATCCTCGAAGGCCTTTACGCCCATCGCCGCATCAGCCGCAGCGAAGACCGCGTGTTCGCCGCCGATGCCAAACGCCGCGAATCCTCCGCCTCTCGCGAACAGAGCGAGGAACCGCGCCGCCGCTCCGCCAAACGGGACTACCAGTGAAACGCATCACCTACTCGCGCTACACGGGAGAAGACCTCGGCATCAGCGCCGAGGACCTTATGCGCGCCCTGGCCGACTACTTCCTCGAAAGCGGCTTCCAATCGCAATATTACGGCTTCCAGGAGTTCGACCCGAACTCCATGGAAGCCCTCAAACGCGCCATCGAACAGGCGCTTGAAAGCGGCGAACTGTTCGATCAGGACCAGGCCGAGCGCATGCGCGAGCGCTTGGAAAACATGACCCTCGAAGATCGTGAAAATCTTCTCAACCGTCTCGTCCAAAAGATGGCCGATGAAGGCTACCTGAACATCGAGGAAAACGGCGAGGCGCGTGAACCCGGCCAAGGCGGCACCGGCGCGCCAAACGAAGCGCGTTTCGAGATCACCGATCAATCGGTCGACTTCCTCGGCTTCAAGACCCTGAAAGACCTGCTCGGCTCGCTCGGGCGCTCCAGTTTCGGCGCGCACGACACCCGCGAACTTGCCACCGGCGTTGACGCCAGCGGCGGCTCCAAACCATACGAGTTTGGCGATACGCTCAACCTCGACATCTCCGCCACGCTCTTTTCCGCCATGCAGCGTGAAGGCGTAAAGGTTCCTCTCGACCTCGACTACCCCGACCTGCAGGTCCACCAGAGCGAATACCAAAGCTCCTGCGCCACCGTCGTCATGCTCGATTGCAGCCACAGCATGATTCTCTATGGCGAAGACCGCTTCACCCCGGCCAAACGCGTGGCCCTCGCTCTGGCCCACCTCATTCGCACGCAGTACCCCGGCGATTCGCTCGATTGCGTCCTGTTCCACGACTCGGCCGAACAGGTGCGCGTGAGTGAACTGGCCCGTGTCCAGGTGGGTCCGTACTACACGAATACCCGCGACGGTCTCATCCTGGCGCAGCGCCTGCTGGAACGCCAGAAAAAGGACATGAAGCAGATTGTGATGATCACCGACGGCAAACCGTCGGCCCTGACGCTAGAGGACGGCCGCATCTACAAGAACGCGTTCGGGCTCGATCCGCTCGTCATCTCGAAAACGCTCGAAGAAGTGAACCACTGCAAACGCCGCGGCATTCTCATCAACACCTTCATGCTCGCCAGCGACTATCACCTCGTGCAGTTCGTTCAAAAGGTCACCGAGATGTGCCGTGGCAAGGCATACTTCACCACGCCGTATACACTCGGACAATATCTCTTGATGGACTACATGAATCGCAAGAGCCGAACCATCCACTGACCCCGCGTGTACATCGCGGCGGTCCCTGGATCCCGCTCAATATTTCTTCGGAAACGGCGAGAAGCCCAGTTCCTTCAGCTTAGCTTCGGTCAAACCCATCGCCGTGCCCGCCTCGAGCGGTCCCACCAGTACGCGATAGACCGCGGCGGAAGCGCCCGGCGCGCGCCGCGCGCTGAAGCCCTTTTCGAGTAGGTACTGCACCGAAACGTCGGCCATCCCCTTGTCCACGCTCGCCACCTGGAAGAAGACCGTGCCCGGCGCGGGCGCGGCGTCCGGTCCGGCGGGAAGCGAGACCGGCGCGGCAGGCGCGGCAGGAGTGCTGGGAGCCACCGTAGGGGGCACGGCGGCAGGCGACGCGGGTTGCTGCGGAATCGCGGCGGATTTCGCGTCCACCACGATCACTTGCTCCGGTGTCTGCCGGGCGCCGGCCACTGAACTGGCCGCCCCGGATGCCGCTGCCGGCGTCGCCCGGCCTGCAATGTAGCTCAACGCCGCAATCACCGTGACCAGTGCCAAAACCAAAAATAGCGCGGCCGCAATCTGCCGGTTGCCCAACACCAGCCGCGACTCCTCCGGCGCAATGGCGACGGTTGCGGTTTGCGGTTCGGGGGTTTCCTGGAGCGTCGATTCAGAAACGGTGGTGAACACGGTGGTGGCCTCCCTGGCGATGGATTGAGCGCGCGGGACGGATGGCGTCCCGTGGCTGTTTTCAAAGTAGGGATCGGCCTCCCCGCAATTGAACTTTAGGGGGCGTAAGGAAAAAATCGTACGACCTTCTACGGCAAACGCCTTACCCGCCGCATTGGGCCCCTATAAGGCGGTTCCCGCCTGTCGAGGCATCATTTCCTGAGTCTGCTCCAATGCATACGCCGGATTGCCGAGGTGCGTGCCATGCGCGCACACGCATGGAACTCGTTGATTTCCAAGCCCGAAAGCCCCCTGCGGAGGACGCGCCAGACGCCAAAGGGCAAGCAAGAACTGCTTTACATCACGGAAGAGAGGCGTTGCAGGGGGCGGCTAACCCCGCCACCGTTGCACCATCTCCAGAATGCCCTTCCACTTGCGGTCCACCAGTTCGGCGATGTTCAACAGCAGCGCCAGCATGAGCAGCCCCGGCCACAGCCGCAACGTGGAGGCCATGCTGCGCCCGCCCGCATCGAAGGCCTGCGCCGCCGCCGGCTGAAACCGTCCGCCGGAGAACTCGGAGATGCGCCGCAGCAGTTGCTCGTTCGAGCCATACTCGCTCAGCTCCTGCTCTTCGAGATAGAGGCCCACCTCGGGGAAGGCCCGTGTTTCGGCGAGCGGCCGTGCGCGGAACAAACCCTTGCGCGAACCGATCGCCACCGCGCCGCGCCACGTCGCCGCGGCCACTTTGCGCAACGGCACGGGGCGCTGGAACCCATCGGGGCCGAAGAGGAAGATCTCGGGCGCGCGCTCGGGTTCGGGCACGCCGCGCCCCAGGCGGTAGTTTGCCGTCACCTCGCCGGTGCCGCTGTCGTGATCGAGCCAGGCTTCCACAGGTTGGGCGTGCGGCAACAGGTCGCGCACGACGTTGGCCCAGAAGCGGTCGAAGCCCTCCCAGCCGACCCAATCGGCGGCCCAACGCGCCTTGGCATCGGAGGTGAAGACGGCCGAGCGGCCCAGACCATACTGCCAGCGCACGAAGAGCGGGTCTTTGCCTTCGATATTGAGGATCGCCTCGGCCGTCGGCTTGGAGGTGAAGCGCACGTAGCCCTTCAACGCGGGCGCCTTGGCCATGGGAACGCCTTCCAGAATCTCGGCGTCGCTGACAATGATCGGGTAGGTCGGCTTCTCGACCGCGGTTGAGCCGGTGTGCTCCATCACGTCGCGCAGCAGAATCTGTTCCAGGCCCGAAGGATCGGTGAGGAAGTAGGAACGGCCTTTGGCGAATGTGGCGACCTTTTCGAGATATGACCGGTTCACGTCCTGCCCGAGTCCGACGGTGGAAATGGTGGTGCGGTTGAGGGCCGCTTCCTTGGCCAGCGCGATGCTGTCGCCCTCTTCCGAGATGCCGTCGGTGAGCAGCACCACGTGTTTGAACGTGGCCTGTACCGGAGCGATGCGCTTGTAGGCTTCCGCCAGGGCGGGCGCGATCTGCGTGCCGCCGTCGGGCGTGATGCCGGCGATGAGGCGTTTGATGAGCGGCTTGTCTTCGGCCTTGCGGATGGGCACGGCCCACTGGAAGGAGTTGTCGAAGATGAGGACGCCGACCAGG